>CALVYF010000007.1 GCA_944372055.1 uncultured Bacilli bacterium
GGTTATACACCTGATAAACCTCATAAAAAGAGTGCTAGAATTGTCGGAGATGTTATGGGTAAATATCATCCACATGGTGACTCTAGTATTTATGAGGCTATGGTTCGTATGGCACAAGATTTTTCATATCGTTATATGTTAGTTGATGGTCATGGAAACTTTGGTAATATTGAAGGTTATGGTGCAGCAGCAATGCGTTATACTGAATCTCGTTTATCTAAGATTTCTTTGGAATTACTTAGAAATATTAATAAGGATACTGTAGATTTTGTACCTAACTTTGATGAATCTGAGAAAGAACCTGAAATATTACCATCTAGATTCCCTAATATTTTAGTTAATGGTACTATGGGAATTGCTGTTGGTATGGCCACAAATATTCCACCACATAATTTAAAAGAGGTTATTGACGGATGTATTGCTTATATTGACAATCCTGATATTGATGTTGATGGATTAATGCAATATATTAAGGGACCTGATTTTCCAACGGGTGCAACCATTTTAGGTAATAGTGGTATTAAGAAGGCTTATGAAACGGGTAGAGGAAGTATTACTATTCGTAGTAAAGCTAGAATCGAAGAAAAAAATGGTAGACATTATATTATTGTAGACGAAGTTCCTTATGGAATTAATACGTTAGAATTAAAGAATAAAGTAGCTGAACTTGTTCATAATAAAGTGATTGATGGAATTACCGATTATCACACAGACTTAAAAGATGGTATTAAGATTACTATTACTCTTAAGAAAGATGCTAATCCTCAAGTTGTTCTTAATAATTTGTATAAGCATACTGCTTTTCAAACAAATTATGGAATTATTTTCTTGATGTTGGATCAAGGAGTTCCAAAAACTTTGGGATTAAAGGATATTATTTCTAAGTATATTGATTATCAAAAAGAAATTATTATTCGTCGTACAAAGTTTGATTTAGCTAAGGATGAAGCTAGAGCTCATATTTTAGAGGGATTAAAGATTGCCTTAGATCATATTGATGAAATAATTCAATTGATTAAGTCAGCTAAGAATGATGAAGAGGCTATGATTGGTCTTAGAAATAACTATAAATTGTCAGAAGCTCAAGCACAAGCTATCTTAGAGATGAAATTAAGACGCTTGACAGGTTTAGAAAGAGATAAAATTGAAAATGAATTGCAAGAATTACTTGCTGAAATTGAGGAGTTGAAGTCTATTTTGGCAAGTGAGGCTAAAGTGTTACAAATTATTAAGGATGAAATGACTGAAATTAAGAATAAATATGGCGATGAACGTCGTACAAATATTGATATGACAGCCATAGAATATATTGAAGATGAGTCATTAATTCCTGTTGAAGATATTATTGTTACGTTAACAAATAAGGGTTATATTAAGAGACTAAAAGCTGATACTTATAAGACACAAAACCGTGGTGGTGTAGGTATCAAAGGTATGTCTACGAATGAAGAAGACTTTGTAGAACAATTAGTTTCTATGAAAACGCATGACTATATTTTATTCTTCTCTAATAGAGGTAGAATTTATAGGATGAAAGGTTATGAAGTTCCTGAATTTAGTAGGCAATCTAAGGGATTACCAATTATTAACTTGTTACAGTTAGAAAAAGAAGAAAACATTAGTTCGATAATTTCTTTATCTGCTGATAATGAAGAGCATAAATATTTGGTTTTTGTTACTAAGAATGGAATCATTAAACGTACAAAATTGTCTGAATTTGATAATATTCGTAAGAGTGGTAAGATTGCGATAACATTAAAAGAAGATGACGAATTGATTTATGTAGGAGTTACTACAGGGAATGATGAGATTGCTATCGGTGCTAATAATGGTCGAATGGTTCGTTTTAATGAGGATGAAGTTCGCGTTATGGGACGTAGTGCTTCTGGTGTTAAAGGAATTGAACTTGAAGATAGTAAAGTTATAGGCGCTGAAGTTATTAAGCCAAATCAGTTGATTCTTATCGTTACAGAGAATGGATATGGTAAAAAATCTGAAATCGAAGAATATCGTTTAACTCACCGTGGAAGTAAAGGGGTTAAAGCTCTTAATATTACTGATAAAAATGGTATGATGGTTGCTTTAAAATGTGTAAATCCGGGTGATGATTATGATTTGATGATTATGACTGATAGTGGAATTATTATTAAATTACCATTAGAGCAGGTGTCTACATTAAAACGTGCTACTCAGGGTGTTAGATTGATTAATTTGAAAGACGATCAAAAAGTTTCTACTGTAGCAGTTGTGGAAAAGGAAGAAATAGAAGAAAACACAGAAAGTAATGATGATGAAGCTACGCCAGCACCTGTGGAAAAAGAAGTTTCAAATGAAGAAAAAACGCAGAATGCTGAAAAAGATGACTAATTTATTAAAGTAATAAGTTATAAAAAAATTAAAAGCAAAAATTGAATTTCAATTTTTGCTTTTTTTCTTTTGCGTTTTGATTTGTTTATATATCAACATATGTGTGTTTTGTATTTTTTCTTTATGCGTATTTTTTATATTTTATCTGTGGATAAAATATTTTGAAGAAATAAAAAATTTAAAACGCAATTTAGCAAAATTATTTCCTGGGAAATAATTTAATGTTTTATGTTCCACGTGGAACATTTAAAAATATTTTTGTTATATGAAAGTAGTAGTTCATATTTAAAAAGAAAATGATGAGAGAAAAACTATATCGGAGAAATGATTTTTATTTAAATATTTATAATGTGATTTTTTTATAATTCGTTAATGTAATCGTTAATATGAAAAAGAAATTTATGTTTGAAGAGTTGTATCGGAGATATCATTTTTAGAAGTTTCACGTGGAACATTTTCTATTTTAGATTCTTATATTATATTGATATAAATTATTTCCCGGGAAATAATCTTTGGGAAATAATTTGTTTTTTGGTTAATTAATGTTGGTTTTTATCTCTAATTAATGTGATTATTAGATTTTAACAACACTTTTTTTACTGGGATTTCTTTATTTTAATAAATGAAATGTTAGAAAATATGGAAGTGTATTTTATATTTGTTTAATTATGTGATAAATTAGAAGTGAAATATATTTTATGGTGGTAAAATTTTAATAATAGTTTCACGTGGAACATACAAATCGTTTTTTATAGATATTCTTTATTTATAGTTTACAAAGTTAATTGTTTGTATTAAAATATCTATAGCGCAATAAAAGTACTAGAAACAGGTCAGGACTGGGAAGTAGCAGCCTTAATAGTCAACTTTTATGTGCGCTTTTCTTTTGAGGTGGATTATGGATTTAAAGTATATGGATATGGCTATAGAAGAAGCAAGAAAGGCTTTTGAAGAAGATGAAGTCCCTGTAGGGTGTGTAATTGTTAAAAATAATGAAATATTGGCTCTTACTCATAATAGAAAGGAACAGTTGAAATCTGCTACAAAGCATGCGGAAATCTTGGCTATAGAAGAAGCTTCTTCAAAACTTAATAATTGGAGATTAGATGGGTGTGATGTTTATATCACTTTAGAACCTTGTCCTATGTGTGCTAGTGCGTTAAAACAAGCGAGAGTTAGTCACATTTTCTGTGGATTGTCTAATTCTGATTTTAGAAATTACGAAATGGTTTTGAAAATTTTAGAGTCTGATAAAAATAATTCTAGTGTTTCTATTGTTAATAATTTAGCTGTGGAAAAAGTTGAAAGAATCATGAAGAGTTTTTTTACAAATAGAAGAAATAGTTAGAAGTTTTCTTCTTTTTTTATGGTATAATAAAAGTGTTTCTTGGAGGTGTGCCTATGTATCAAGCTTTATATAGAAAGTATAGACCGCAAAATTTTGATGATGTGGTGGGTCAATCTTCTATTGTTAAGGTTTTAAAAAATTCAATTGAGCAGCATAAATTTTGTCATGCTTATATGTTTTTTGGGTCTAGAGGTACTGGAAAAACATCATTATCTAAAATCTTTGCAAAAGCTGTTAATTGTTTAGATCCTATTGATGGTAATCCTTGTGGAAAATGTAAAAACTGTTTAGCTGCTAGCGAAAAAGAATGTGTTGATATTTTAGAAATTGATGCTGCTTCTAATAATGGCGTTGATGAAATTCGTGAGTTGCGTAATAAGATTAATTTAGTTCCAGCTGAATTAAAGTATAAGGTTTATATCATAGATGAGGTTCATATGTTATCAATAGGAGCATTTAATGCTTTATTAAAAACCTTGGAAGAGCCACCAGAACATGCAATTTTTATTTTAGCAACCACTGATCCTCAGAAGGTTCCTGAAACTATTATTTCTCGTTGTCAGTGTTTTTCTTTTCAAAGAATATCTACTGATATGTTAATTCGTCGATTGGAATATGTTTGTAATTGTGAAAATATAAAGATAGAAAATGAAGTACTAAAGGAAATTGCTTTCGCAGCAGATGGGGGAATGAGAGATTCTTTGGGAATGCTTGATAAATTGAGCTCTTATACAGATGATTTGATCACAATGGATATTTATACTGAACTTAATGGGTTGATTACTAAAAGAGATTTAAAGATTTTTTCAGATTCTATATTTAGTTGTAATTTTAAGGAAGTATTATCCCAGATTACTAAGTTTAATGATTGTGGAAAAAATTTAGTTCAAATAACTTCACAATTTATGTATTATTTGAGAGATTTATTAGTGCATTATTATACAAAAACTAAAAATTGTGACTATGATATTAGTCTTGTGGAAAAATTAATAACAGTTATAAACGAAAAAATGTTCGATATTAAAAAAAGTGGTAATCCTAAAATTTATATTGAAATATTATTGTTGAATTTTATGTCTTCTATTAACGGTGATTTTGTTGGAAAATCAAGTGATATTAAGGTTTCTCAAGAAAAAAATAGTGTTATTTTTAATGATAAAAAGAATGAATCTATTTCTGAAAAAACTATTGAAACTTCTATTGTTAAAGAAGAGCCAATTGTGGTATCTGACGAAATAGTTGTTGATGATACTAAGGATGAAAAAAATGATTCTTTGGATGATGATGTTTATTTAGAAGATAATGATAATTTGGATTCAAAAACAGTTGGGGATATTTTGAATTTAGATGAGATTATAAATGTTCGTATTAACAATGCTTTTGCTTTAGCGAATAAGCAAGTATTAACACAGGAGATGGAAAAACTTAGCCTTTTGAATGATTATACTTTTGATCAACAAATTGGATACTTAGTATGTGAAATTTTAAATTCTAAGTTTAGAGTTGCTAGCAATGATATTATTGTTCTTAGCTATGAATATGATTCTATTGTGCAACAAAATTTAGAACATTTAGAGCAAATGGAAGGTGTGTATAATAAATTGACTGGTTCTTCTAAAAAATTTGCTATTATTACAGATAATCAATGGAATGAATTAAAATCTGAATATATTAGTCATTTGAAGAATGGTGAACATTATGAAATAAAAGAGGAGCCGGAGAAACTGTTTAAAAAAGAAGAAACTAATGATATAATATCTAATGATGCCGCTTCTATATTTGGCGATATCGTAGAATTTGATTAAAAGGAGAAGATTTATGAATATACAAGCAATGATGAAACAAGCACAAAAATTACAAAAAGATATGATGAATGTAAAGGAAGAAATTGATTCTAAAGAATTTGTAGGGGAAAGTTCTTTAGTAAAAGTAACTTTAAAAGGTACAAAAGAAATCGTAAAAGTAGAAATCGATAAATCTAATGCTTTAGATGCTGAAGATTTAGAGATGTTAGAAGACATGATTATGGTAGCAGTAAATGAAGCTATGAAGAAAATTGATGAAGAAACAGAAAAGAAAATGGGAAAATTTGGTAATATACCTGGATTATTTTAAGTTGATTTATGTATCCTGAGAGTATTAAAAATTTAATAGAATCTTTTAAATATTTACCAGGTATTGGTGAAAAAACTGCTGAGCGTTTAGCTTTTTCTGTTTTGGATTTAGAGGATGAGCAAGTTGAACTTTTTTCAGATAGTTTGAATAAAGTAAAAGAAAATATTCATCCTTGTCCTATTTGCAATACATTTACTGATACAGATGTTTGTTTTGTTTGTTCTGATGTAGGAAGAGATAAAAGCACTTTATGTGTAGTAGAAGATACTAAAAATGTATTTTTGTTTGAAAAATTAGGCATGTTCCATGGTATGTTTCATGTTTTAGATGGATTGATTTCTCCTCTTGATGGTATAAATCCTGAGGATATTGGATTGGATAAGTTGATTGAACGAATCAAGGAAGAACAATTTAAAGAGGTTATTTTTGCTTTTCGTCCTAGTATTGAAGGAGAAACTACAGCTTTATATATTAAGAGAGTTTTAGAAGGGATGGGAGTAAAAGTTACTCGACTTGCTAGTGGTGTTCCTATGGGAGCTGATATGGAATATGTTGATAGTCTTACTTTAGAACGAGCTTTGAATGATAGAAAAGAAATAGAATAAAAGCTGTATTTTTTCATATTTTTTATCGAGGAGATAATGATATGAAAAAAATAGTTGGAATTGTTAAAAAGATTGTTATTAGTGGGTTCCTTTTATATGGTTATAATTTGATTGCAGTTAATTTTAATATGATTTTACCAATTAATTTTATAACTTTGTTTTCTGTAGCTTTCTTGGGAGCTCCAGCACTAATTGCATTAGTGTTATTTAAAATTTTGATTTTATAATAGGTGATGTTTATGAATGATTTAACTTATGTACAAGAACGATTTATTAATTATATTGAAAAAATTATGCAATCTAATAAGTTATCTCATTCTTATTTAATAGAATTAGGGGATTTCTCTTTAGAGTTTCCCCTTGTTTTGTTGTTTGTTAAAATGATTTTATGTTCAGAGTCTGTTAATAAAGTGACAGATTTAAATTGTAATCGTTGTAATAGTTGTAGATTGATTGATGAAAATAGTTTTCCTGATTTACAAATTATTGAGGCTGAGGGTAATCAGATAAAAAAGAGTCAACTTTTATCTTTGAAAGATGAGTATCAAAATAAATCTTTGATAGGTCAGAGAAGAGTTTATATCATTAAGAATGCTGAAAAATTGAACCCATCTTCTGCTAATACTATATTGAAGTTTTTGGAGGAGCCAGAAGAGGGTATTATTGCTATATTACTTACTAGTAATCGTTATCAAGTGTTGGATACAATTTTATCTAGATGTCAAGTTTTGTCTTTATTGGATGATTCTGATTTTGGAGATATTGATGATAATGTTATGACTTTTATGAAGTATCTTGCTCACCCTGAAGATTTATTTACTCGCTATAAAGAAATTTATGATTCAATATTACCTGATAAAGAGACTGCTAAAGAAATGTTTTTTGCTATTGAGAAAATCCTTATTAACTATTTATCTACTAAATCTCAAGAAAATGAGAATTCTAACTTGTCTTTTTTAGATAGTGTTGATACTAATATACTTTTATCTTATATTACTATAATTGAAGAAGAAATTCCTAAATTGGTGTATAATATAAATTATAAATTGTGGTTAGATTGTATTTATTCTAGATTTGTGGAGGTGAAATAGATGCAGAAAGTTGTTCAAGTTATGTTTCCTGTTACTAAGGTTTTGGCATATTTTGATTCCAGTGAATTGGATTTAGTTGTTAATGATCTAGTAATTGTTGAAACTGAATCTGGTCTTGATTCAGGTATTATAAAGAAAGCTTCTTATATGGAAAAAGAAGAAAATTTACCTGATTCTGTAAAAAAAGTTGTTAGAAAAGTTTCCGATGATGATAGAAAAATCTTATCTGAAAATGATGAAAAAGCAAAAAAAGCCCTAGAAGTAGCTAGAAAATATAGTAATGATTTAGATTTGAATATGGGGTTTGTAGATTGTTATTATACTTTTGATAAGAGTCAGTTGGTTTTTTCTTTTGTTGCGGATAACAGAGTTGATTTTAGAGAGTTAGCTAAAAAGTTAGCTCAGAAATATAAAACTCGTATTGAACTTCGACAAATTGGTGTACGTGATAAAGCTAAGAAAGTAGGAGGATTAGGACCTTGTGGATTATTTTTATGTTGTCATACGTTTTTGACTGATTTTAATAGTGTGTCTATTAATATGGCTAAGAATCAATTTTTAGCTTTAAATCCTTCTAAAATTAATGGAATTTGTGGTAGACTTTTGTGTTGTCTTGGATATGAAAATGATTTATATACAGAATTAAAAAAAGGATATCCTAAAATGGGAAGTGTAGTGGAAACTGAATCTGGTATAGGAAAAGTCTCTTCTATTGATGTTTTTAAAGGGACTTTTCAAGTTGATTTAAAGGAAAAAGGGATTGTTGAGATGAAGAAGGAAGAATATCATGGAAGTGTTGAATGATATTTTAGGTTATCCTAATCGTAAGATTTATCAAAATACAGACTTTTTTTCTTTTTCTTTAGACAGTGTAATGCTTTCTAACTTTGTTACTATTCGTTTACGTGATAAAAGGATTCTTGATCTAGGTACTGGTAACGGGGTGATACCGCTAATTTTATCTCTTCGTACGGACAAACCTATTGTTGGAGTTGAAATTCAGAAATCTTTAGCTAATTTAGCTGAAAAGTCTATTAGATACAATAGTCTTGAAGCTCAAGTTTCTATTATAACTTCTGATATGAAAGATTATGTCACGTCTGATACAATTGAAGAATATGATGTTATTACTTGTAATCCTCCATATTTTAAAGTAAATGATAAGAATTTTTTTAATGAACAAGAAGAAAAAATGATTGCTAGACATGAAGTGCGCATATCATTAGAAGATGTTATTTATACTGCTTCTCGATTGTTGAAAAATAATGGTAATTTTGCTATTGTTCATCGAACTGAGCGTTTATTAGAGATTTTTGATTTATTTCGTAAATATCATATTGAACCCAAGAGAATTCAGTTTGTTCATGAGAAGGCCGATAAACCGTCTACTTTAGTTTTGTTAGAGGGAACTAAGCATGGGAAATCTGGTTTAAAAGTAGAACATCCATTTATTATGTATATGAAGAATGGTACTAAAACTAGTGAATATGAAAAGTTTTTGTTGGAGGTTAAGCATGAGACAGAGTAGTTATGATGGAAGTGCTAGTTTATATTTGATTCCTACTCCTATTGGAAATTTGGATGATATTACAGTTAGAGCACTTAAAGTCTTGGAAATGGTAGATTTTATTTTATGCGAAGATACTAGAGAAAGTAGTAAGTTATTAAATCACTTTAACATTAAGAAGCGACTTGTTAGTTGTCATGAATATAATGAAGATAAAATAAAAGAATATATTGTTTCAGAATTAAAAAATGGTAAAAATATAGGGTTAATTACTGATCAGGGATCTCCAATTGTTAGTGATCCAGGATATGTAGTTTCTAAAGCGGTTATAGATAATCATTTCAATGTTATCGCTCTTCCTGGAGCAACTGCTTTTGTTCCTGCGTTAACATCTTCTGGACTTTCTCCTTCTCCATTCTTGTTTTATGGTTTTTTACAGACTAAAGAATCTAAAATTAAAAAAGAGCTTATCAGTTTAAGTAAATTGCCTTATACACTGATTTTTTATGAAGCACCGCATCGTATAGAAAAGACATTAATGTATATGTTAGAGGTTTTTGGTAATCGTAATATTAGTATTCACCGAGAAATTTCAAAGTTGCATGAAGAGATTTGTCGTGGTACAATACAGGAGCTTATTCCAATTGTTCCTGAATTAAAGGGAGAATTTGTTGTGGTTGTTGATGGTAATCATGAAGATATAGATTATTCTAGTATGTCTATTTTAGAACATATTAATCTTTATTTAGATGATGGTATGAGTGAAAAAGATGCTATCAAAACTGTTGCAAAGGAAAGAGGCGTTGCGAAATCTATTATTTATAAGGAATATCATGAGAATAAAAAATAAATTATTTCCCGGGAAATAATTTTAATTAGAGGTGATGTTATGAAAATTATAGTTGGTTTAGGAAATCCTGGTAGAGAATACGAGGGTACTAGACATAATGTTGGTTTTTCTTTTTTGGATTATTATTTAAATTATAAAAATGTTTCTATAACTTGGAAAAATAAGTTTCAAGGTCTTTATTGTGAAATTAATCTAAATGGAGAAAAAGTTATATTTTTGAAACCTCAATCTTATATGAATTTATCTGGTAATGTTGTTTTACAGTTTATTAATTTTTTTAAGATTGATACTTCTGATTTATTAGTTATTTCTGATGATTTAGATTTGAATGTAGGTAATTTTAAATTAAGAGATAAAGGTTCTTGTGGTGGACATAATGGATTACGTAATATTGAGGCATGTATTCATACTCAAAAATATAAGCGTTTAAAAATAGGAATTTCTAATGATAAGTCACGTGAAACTAAAGATTATGTTTTGGGTAGATTTTCTAAAGATGAAGAGAAGCAATTGCAAGAGTTATTTACGTCTTTAGTTGATGTAGTTGATGACTATTTTAAATTAGATTTTTTATCTTTAATGAATCGCTATAATCGTAAAAACAGGTGATTTTATGAATATTTTTGAACAAATCGGAACTATAGAATTAAAAAAGAACATGGGTATTACTGGTGTTACCGATGAGTTTTTTTGTGTCTTATTATATTCTGCTTTGCAAAGAGAAAAGAAAAATATTTTAGTTGTTGTTAATTCTTTATATGAAGCAAATCAATTGTATTCTTCTTTATCTAATTATACAGATAATGTTAGTTTGTTTCCTATGGATGATTTTTTAACTAGTGAAGCTTTAGCTATCAGCCCTGAACTTCGTTATAATCGTTTGGAAACTATTAATAAAGTTTTAGAACAACCTAATATTGTTATTACTAACTTGATGGGATATTTGCGCTTTTTACCAACGAAAAAAAATTATCAACAGGCATTTTTAAATTTAGAGGTTGGTAACACTATTAATCCACAAGAATTGGTGGAAAAATTAGTTCAATCTGGTTATACTCGAGATACAATTGTTAATAAAACAGGTGAATTTGCAGTACGTGGCTTTATTATTGATGTTTTCCCTATGGAAAGTGATACAGCAGTTCGTATTGAATTTTTTGATGATGAAATAGAATCTATCCGTTATTTTGATTGTGATACGCAGAAATCTTTATCTAGTATTTCTTCAATTTTGATACGTCCTTGTTCTGAGTTTTTAACAACGAAAAAAGTAGAAGAAGATTTTTCTAAGCAAAAGTTTTTGCCATTCTATGAGGAAGTTTCTTCAATCTTGGATTATTTGGGAGATTCTATTACTTTTTTCAAGGATTATGAACAGTTAAAAGTTAGTTTTTCGCAAATTATGGAAGAGGTTTTAACTTATCATAGTACTAAAGATACAGAGTTTAATGGAAAATATATGTTTGATTTTTTAGATATTCATCCAACTTTTCCTATTTATTATATGAACATTGATCATTATCTTTCTAATAATATATTAGATTTAGGTGTTCATACAATTAATAACTTTAATGAAAATGCTGATTCTATTAATCAATTTATTCGTCAGTCTATTAATGATGGAAAGACGGTTGTATTATGTTTAAAAAAATATCAAATTTTTAGTGTTATGAAATTTCTTAATATGAAAGTAGTAGAGACTGATTTTGATCATATTATCCCGAATGAAGTGAATTTAGTTTCTACTCCTTTGAAAGCAGGTTTTGTTTATCAAAACTATGTATTTTTGACCGCCAACGAATTGTTTTTAGTAAAGGAAAAACAAAAGAAATATCGTACTAAATTTAAATATTCTTCTAGTATCTCGGATATTAATAAATTATCTGTTGGGGACTATGTTGTTCATAATATTCATGGTATTGGTGTTTATAATGGTATTAAAACTCTTAGTTTATCAGGTGTTCAAAAAGATTATGTAGAAGTTTTGTATCAGGGAGAAGATAAATTATATATACCAGTTGAGAAGATAGATTTACTTAACAAATATACTGGCAAAGAGGGATATGCTCCCAAAGTAAATAAACTTGGTGGTAGTGAATGGGAGAAGACGAAAAATAGAGTTAAAAAGAAAGTTCAGGATATGGCGGATGATTTATTACAACTATATGCTGAACGTGAAGCACGACAAGGATTTGCTTTTTCTCCTGATTGTGATATGTTGTTAGATTTTGAAGCGGAATTTCCTTATGAACTTACTCCAGATCAAAAAAGAGCTATTGCACAGATTAAAGAAGATATGGAGAAACCTACACCAATGGATCGTTTATTATGTGGTGATGTTGGTTTTGGAAAAACTGAAGTTGCTTTTGTAGCAGCTTTTAAAGCTATTTTAGATTCTAAGCAAGTACTTTTCTTGTGTCCTACTACTATTCTTTCTAATCAGCACTATGAAAATGCTTTGGAACGATTTAAAGACTTTCCTGTATCGATTGGTCTTTTAAATAGATTTACTTCTCCTAAAGAGGTTAAAAGGATTGTTGAAGGAATTTCTAATGGTACTATTGATTTGGTTTTTGGTACCCATCGTTTATTGAGTGATGATATCAAACCTAAAAATTTAGGTCTTTTGGTTATTGATGAAGAGCAACGTTTCGGAGTTACTCATAAAGAGAAAATCAAGCGATATAAAACCAATGTTGATGTTTTAACATTAACTGCTACACCAATTCCTAGGACATTGCAAATGTCATTAGTAGGTATTCGTAGTTTATCATTAATTGGGACTCCTCCTGTGAATCGTTATCCTGTTCAGACTTATGTAATTGAAGAGAATAATCAAATTTTGAAGGATGCTATTTATAAAGAGTTATCTCGTGATGGTCAAGTGTTTATTTTGTATAATAAAGTTGAGTCTATTGAAGAAGAAATGTATCGTATTCAGAATTTGGTTCCAGATGCTAGAATTATAACTGCTCACGGCCAAATGAACAAAAATTCTTTGGAAAATAGAATTTTAGATTTTATTAATCATGAATATGATATTTTGGTTTGTACAACGATTATTGAGACTGGTATTGATATTCCTAATGTTAATACTTTAATTATTATGGATGCTGATAGATTTGGACTTAGTCAACTTTATCAAATACGTGGGCGTGTTGGTCGTAGTGATAAGTTTGCTTATGCTTATTTAATGTATCATCCTGCTAAAGTATTAACTGAATCTGCAGTTAAAAGACTTAATGTAATTAAAGAATTTACTGCTCTTGGTAGTGGTTTTAGTATTGCTACTCGGGATTTGTCTATCCGCGGTGCTGGTGATATTTTAGGAAGTGAACAAGCTGGATTTATTGATTCTGTTGGAATTGATTTGTATTTAAGACTTTTAAATGAAGAAGTAGCTCGTAAGAAGAATATAGAAGTACCATTAGAGGAAGAAGAAATTGATAGTAAACCGCTACTAAATGTTAGTACGCATATTGATGATCATTATGTTTCTGAAGATGACTTAAAGATTGAAATTCATCGCAAAATCAATGAAATTGATTCTGCAGAAAAATTGGAAGATGTTAAAGCTGAGTTAGAAGATAGATTTGGAAGAGTAAATGAGGATATGCTTATTTATATGTATGAAGAGTGGTTTGAAAAGTTGGCTAAACGAGTGGGTATTAAACGTGTATCTCAAACTAAGAATTCTATTGAACTTGTATTCCCAGAGGAAGTTGTCTCTAAATTTAGAGTTGATGAGTTGTTTATGGATTCTTATGAGATTAGTCCCTCTTTTAGATTTTTAAGTAGAGGTTCTAATTTGGTGATTATTTTAGATATTATAAAATTAGAAAAGCATCCGATTTATTATTTAGTTTCTTTACTTGATTTAATTTATGGCAAATTTTTGTCATAATCTTGACTAGATGAAGTTGCATTTGTTACACTTACAATACTAGGATGTGGTAGTATGAATCAGGAGACAATTGAAGATTTTAGACAAAAACACTTTGAAAATTATAAAAATGCAGTATTAGAAACCTTGAAAAATAATACTATCTCTTTGTTTGATGATGATATTTTATCTTTATTAAAAAAACCTCCACTTGATTCTATGGATGTTATTAAATGTAAATTTTTAGAGTTAGCTAAACGACATAAGACAATTATTCAAGCGGATGTGTTAGATAAAATTTTAGAGGATTATCGAAAAAAAGTTATTACTTATATTTCTGATTGGAAAAAAATAAGGATAACTGAACTTCAAAAAATTATTATTTCTTTTTCTCCAAAAAAGAAAACTGATGTTATTAAATTTAATAAAAAAGATTTTATTCCTTTAAATCGTAAATTGAAAAAAACAATAAAAGCAGATATTAGTACTATAATTGAGAAAAAAATTGTCAAAAATGTAAATCAATTATTTACAAAAAACATTGATGAAAAAACTGCTGATACACTTTCAAATGAGATGATAAAATTTGTTCGTTCTGCTTATATCAAGCAGCTTTTAGAAAGTATAGATTTTAAAGTAATTGTTAAGGATACGACCTTAATTAATGGTGTGAGAGAACAAGGAGAAAGATTTTTATTTACTAAGTTGAATTCTTATTTATTAAATGGAAATGAGTAAATATATTAAAGAAGACAAAAAATGTTCTTCTTTTTTTTGTATGTTTTTTGATATGGAAATATTTACCAAGGGAAATTTTGGGAATATTGATTATAATAAATTATGAAAAGCGGTATAAATTTAGAAAAACAAGAAACAATAGTAGTATGGGAAAGTGAGGAATAATTATATGAAATCAACAGGTGTAGTTAGAAGAGTGGATGATTTAGGAAGAATTGTTATTCCAAAAGAAATTCGCCGTACTCTTAGAATCAGGGATGGTGAGTCTTTAGAAATCTTTGTAGATAGAGAAATGATTGCTTTAAAAAAGTTTTCTAAGATGACGGATATGGATGAGATTTCTAAACAATTGGTTGATATTGTAAATTCAGTTACAGGACAGAGTGTATTTATTACAGATCGTGATAATTTTATTGCAGCTAGTGGAAATTTAAAAAAGAAGTATTTGAATAAACCTATTTCTAAAGCTTTAGAATTTATTATGAAAGAACGTAGTATAGTAGTGGAGAGAGAATTACATAATATTGAACTTCTTGATTCTGATATAGAACAGTATGCTTATGTTATTTCTCCGGTTATTATGAATGGTGATGCGATTGGTTTGGTTTTAATTATTTCTGAACAAAGTGTTGGACAAGTTGAAGAGAAGATGGCTGATGTTGTCTCTAAATTTTTAGGAAAACATATTGAAGAATAATTTTTTTTGTGTTATACTCTAGCCATATTGATTGTGTTGAGGAAGAGTCTTATAAAGAAATGTTTAGTTTAGAGATTCCGGTTGGTGAAAAAGGAAATAAACTTTTTATAAGATATGGCTTCTGAACTATTACATCGATATGTAGGTGTAATCGTAGATAGGCGTTAACTATTTTAAGTGTATAATATTTACTATTATAAAATAAGGTGGTACCGCGAATGTTCGTCCTTATGCTTATAGTAGTTTTTTTATTAGGAGGGAAAATTATGAAAGAAAAATTTTATTTAACAACGGCTATTGCTTATACATCTGGGAAACCTCATATAGGTAATACTTATGAAATTGTATTGGCAGATGCAATAGCGAGATATAAGAGATTTAAGGGATATGATGTTTATTTCCAAACTGGTACGGATGAACATGGACAAAAAATCGAAGATAAAGCGAAAGCTGCAGGTGTTAGTCCACAGGAATTTGTTGATGAACAAGCAGCTGAAGTAAAACGTATTTGGGATTTGATGGATGCTAGTTACGATAAATTTGTTAGAACGACTGATTCTCATCATAAGAAAATAGTTCAGCATATTTTTAAGAAGATGTATGATCAAGGTGATATTTATAAAGGTGAATACAAAGGTCTTTATTGTACTCCTTGTGAGTCTTTTTGGACTGAGTCTCAACTTGTTGATGGAAAATGTCCTGATTGTGGTAGAGAAGTTAAAGAGGCAAAAGAAGAAGCCTATTTCTTTCGCTTAAGTAAATATCAAAAACAGTTGGAAGAATATATTGAAAGTCATCCTGACTTTATTCAACCAGAAGCTAGAAAGAATGAGATGTTAAATAACTTTATTAAACCAGGGTTACAAGATTTATGTGTTTCTCGTACTTCATTTAAGTGGGGAATTCCTGTAGATTTTGATTCTAACCATGTTGTTTATGTTTGGCTTGATGCTTTGACTAATTATATTACTAATATTGGTTATGATGTAGATGAAGTAACTGGTGAGTTTAAAAAGTTATGGCCTGCAGATTTGCAAGTTATAGGAAAAGATATTGTACGTTTTCATTCTATTTATTGGCCTTGTTTTCTATGGTCTTTAGGTCTTCCACTTCCAAAGAAGATATTTGGTCATCCTTGGTTACTTATGAATAATGATAAAATGAGTAAATCTAAAGGTAATGTTATTTATGCAGATGAGTTAGTAGAAGCTTTTGGAGTAGATGCAGTACGTTATTATTTACTTCATGAAATTCCTTTTGCTAGTGATGGTAATATTACTTATGATTTATTAATTGATCATATTAATGGAGAATTAGCTAATGTATTGGGTAATTTAGTACAAAGATCTATTTCGATGGGCAATAAGTATTTTGATGGAGTTGTTCGTGGTACTGATGCTGTAGAAGATATTGATTTAGAATTAGAAAGTAAATTGAAAAATTTAGAAAACATAGTGGAAGAGAAGATGCATGCTCTACAAATAAGTGATGCTATTACGGAGATATTTAATGTATTACGATTTACTAATAAATATATAGATGAAACAACACCATGGGTTCTTGCTAAAGATGATAGTAAAAAAGAGCGCTTACAAAATGTTATCTATCATTTATTAGAATCTATTCGTGTTTGTTCCCTTTATTTAGAACCGTTTATGCCTAGTACTAGTGAGGAGATTAGAAAACAATTAAATATTTCTGATACAAGTATTATTTATAATAATTGTAATGAGTATCATTTGAATACTCCTTCTGTATTATTCCAAAGAATTGATAGAGATAAGTTTTTTGCTGAAAATGTAAAATAGTTTGTCAATTACAAAAAGAAAGATGTAAAATTATATCTTTCTTTTTTTTCGTATGTTATAGTTAAAGGGTAGTTGCTGTAAGAAAGGATAAAATTATGTCAAAAAATATTGTGCAGTTTTTTACAGTGAATTTAGTTTTCTTTTTGGGAATATTTTTCTTACTTATTTATATATTTGTTGCGAAAAATATTTTAGATGTATTCTATTTAATTTTTTTAGTAATTTATTATTTTAGTGTTAAGTATTATGGGTGGCAAAAATATCATTAATGTGATATTTTTATTTTGGAGGTATTTTATGTTTATTGATACGCATTGCCATTTATCTATAGAAGATTATGAAGATATAGAAACAATTTTGGAAGATAATAGAAAAGAAGGAGTAAGTCCTATTATTATTTCAGGATGTACAAAAGAAACTATTATAGAATCATTACAATATGGGAACTTGTATTCGGATGCTTTTGTGACTATAGGTTATCATCCTTCGGAAGCAGATATTACTACAGATGAGGATTTGTTTTTATTAGAAGAAAAACTAAAATTAAATAAAGTCGTTGGTATTGGTGAAATTGGCTTGGATTATCATTATGGTAAAGAAAACAAAGATAAACAAATAGAGCTATTTGAAAAACAGTTAGCGATTGCGGAAAAATATCATTTACCTGTTGTTATTCATAGTCGTGATGCTACTTTTGATACCATAGATTGTTTAAAAAAATATTCTGTAAGCGGAGTTATTCATTGTTTTAGCGGAAGTCTAGAAACTGCAAAAGAATATATAAAAATGGGATTTTTTTTAGGAATTGGCGGAGTTATTACTTTTAAGAATAGTAATTTAGCAGATACTGTTACTAAAATTCCTTTAGATAGTATTGTTTTAGAAACGGATAGTCCTTATTTAACACCGGTTCCATATCGTGGAGAGAAAAATAGTTCTAAGTATATACCATTCATTGCGGAAAAAATAGCTAATTGTAAGAATGTTTCTCTTAAACAAGTGGCGGAAATTACTACATCTAATGCTAAGTATATTTTTCATTTAGATTAGGTTGAAAAAAAAGATAAAATAGTGTATTCTTAATACTATAAGATAGGGGTTGCTATATGAAAGTATTTAATAAATTACAGCAGCATCAGACATTATTTATTTTGATTATTTTGATTTTGATAGCTATTTTTTCATTTGTACTTTGCCTATTTCTTTATTTTTATGGTAATACTGAGAATACAAAAAATGCTACTTTGATTTTTTCTTATTCAGAAAATTCTAACGGTTTAGAAGTTGATAATTCTATGCCTATTACTGATGCTATAGGGAAACAACTTACATTTTCTCCTGATCAAACAAAATATGGGTATAGTGAATTTAGTATTTCTTCTACTATGGAAGGTATAGAATTTGTTAATTATGAAATTTATGCTATACCTGTTGGTGTGGCTTTAGAGCTTCCTACAGATTATGTTAAAGTTTACTTGACGGATGGTAAAGATGATTCCCCTATGGAGGATTATCGTTCGTCTATTCCTACTTATAGTGATTTAAAAGTAGCCAAGGCTGATCCTGCTGGGAAGAAACTTTATTCTGGTGTATTGAAGAAAGAAGAAACCAAAAAATTTAGATTACGTATTTGGTTGAGGGATACTTATCCAATTACAATGGAAAAACGTAGTTTTAAAATTTTACTTTATGCTAAGGTAATAGATTAGGAGGATATATGGAAAATAATTATAGGACAAGAAATGTAGTATTTATTGTTTTGGGGATTAGTCTAATTTTAATTTTAGTTGTTGTGTTTGCTTTTATGATGTTTTTTAGAGAACAAAAACAGAACGTGAATGAGGTAGTAAAAAATAGTGTTGTTACTATGAATTATAAAACTTCTACTAATGAATTTTCTCTTACCAATTTGACTCCTATGTCTAATGAAAGTGGCAAGGATTTAAGAGACGAGGGGAGTTATTTTGATTTTTCGGTTTCTTCTAAGATGGACGAAGATGCTTCTGTTCAATATGAAATTGCTTTGATAAAAGATGATAGTTCTACTATTTCTGATAATGATATCGTTGTTTATTTAGAAAAACAGAGTAGTGGTACTTATGCCAAAGTAGAGGATCCTACTGTTTTTACTCCCATTAAGAAAAAAACAACTTTAGGTAGTCCAGCTAAATCTATGGTGTTGGATAAGGTAAATCTTTCTTCAGAAAAAGAAGTTAACTATAGATTAAGATTATGGGTAAGAGAGGGTGCTGTTGTAGATTCCAGTGCTACCTATTCTGTTAAAATCAAAGTGTTTGGGCAAGCGAAATAGACTTCTTTGAAGTCTTTTATTTTGATTTTTAAATTTTATATGATATGATTAAAGTACTATAGTAGACGGAGGTTTTCATATGATTCAGTCAGAGTCTAAACAAATTTTATTATCTATTATTGGCATTGCTGTATTAATTATTGCTTTTGTAGGTGTTTCTTATGCAGCTGTTACTAATGTTTTTAGAGATTCTTATACTAATAGTATTTCTACAGGTACTATTTCTTTAGTTTTAGAAAATAACCAAGGGTCTTTATCTATGGAAAATATGATGCCGATTTCTGATGATACTGGTAAGTTGTTGGAGGGTAATGGCAATGTTTATGATTTTACAGTACAAAGTAATTTATCTGCACATACTACTCTTAATTACGAAATTTTTGTAGAAAAGATTTCTTCTGATCTAGAGATGTTAGATAATTCTTCTGTCAGATTTTATTTACAACGTTTTAGTGATAACGGATATGTAGATACTACTATTACTCAAATTCCCCAACCATTTATACCATTAGACGAGGTGAGTTTCCTTGGAAGTAAAAAAGGTAGTATGGTATTATATTCGGGTACTTTGGCGAATACATCAGAAACTAGTAAAGAGCTTAGAGAGAATTTTCGTTTACGTATGTGGGTATCTAAAGATACTATTATTGATTCCGTTAGTCGCAATTTTGATATTAAACTAAATGTGACAGCAAAAGCGATTTAGAGGATGTAAACTCCTCTTTTTTTTTACCTTATAACTGGTTTTTTTGATTTTTGCGTGTTATTATGTTTATGATGATAGATAGGAGGGCTATTATGAAACAATACTTTGATACAAATCATGATGATGTTGTTTCTATCAAAGAAATCATACAGTTCTTCTTTCATTTTATAACTAAGGTTATTTTGTATGTTATCTTTCTTTTATTAGCTCTTGTTTTTTTATTTTTTATTTTTTATTTTATTGATTTATTATATAATCTTCGTTCTGGGGAAGATAAACCGCCACTTTTTGATGCTTATGTTATTGTGAGTCCTAGTATGGTTCCAACGATTAATGTACAAGATGCGATTATTGTAGCCAGAACTTCTCCTGAAGATTTAAAACAGGGAGATATTATTAGTTATTTAGCAACGGATTCTTATTATGCTGGTAAAATTATTACTCATAGAATTATCGGTATTGAAAAAGGGACGGATGGTTCTTTGCTTTATCGTACTAAAGGAGATAATAATAATGTTGCTGATGGAGTTTTAGTTAATGAAGATAACGTTTATGGAAAAGTCTTGTTTAGAATTCCGATGCTCGGTTATATTAGGCAGTTTTTGTCTACATATTTTGGCTGGATTCTTTGTATAGCACTTCCACTTTTATATTTAATTATGGTAGAAGTAATTAAAGTACGTGCACTTATGAAACAAAAGAAGTTGAATGAGGCAAAAAAACAGTCTGTTTTGGAGAAAGACATTGAAGTGATTTAATTTATTGTCTTTCTTTTTTTATTATGTTATATTTTTGGTGGTGATAAGTATGGAACATTACAATGTAGATTTTAAAAAAAGGTATGGTCAGAATTTTTTGAAACGGAAAGCTGTAGTAGAACGAATTGCAGATGTTTGTTCTTTGACAGATAAAGATTTAGTAATAGAAGTTGGTCCGGGTGGAGCAATTTTAACGCAAGAATTGGCAAAAAGGGCAGGACATGTGTTGGCTTATGAGATTGATATGGATTTACAGGGAGAACTACATAAGAAGTTAGAAAATTGTTCTAATGTTGAAGTGTTATTTCAGGACTTTTTAACTAGTTCCTTAGAACAAGATATTTTACGTTTTTCTTATCAAAATTTGTATTTCATTAGTAATGTTCCTTATTATATAACAACGCCAATCATTATGAAGATTATTGATAGTCATTTGAATTTTCAAAAGATTTGTATGATGGTTCAAAAAGAAGTAGGTAATCGATTTTCTGCTCTTCCTGGAACTAGAGATTATGGTTCTATTACTGTTTTTTTATCTTATTTTTATATCATAAAAAAAGAATTTTTAGTTTCTAGAAAAGAGTTTATTCCAGAACCTAATGTTGATAGTGTAGTAATATCTTTTACGAGAAAAGATAATTTGTTACCTTTGAAGGATCAAGATTTATTTTTTAGATTGGTAAAAGATAGTTTTCAATTTAAAAGAAAGAACTTGCGTAATAATTTAAAAAAATATGATCTAAATTCTATTTCTTTAATTTTGGAAAAACATGGTTACGATTTGACTGCTCGTGCTGAGCAATTATCTGTTGAAATATTTGTAGATATTGCTAATGGCTTATCTGTTTAGAATATTTCTTTTTTTTTTGCATACAATTTATTGGAGATGATTGTATGGAATTTAATGAAGGTGATTATGTTACACGTATTTCTCATAATCATGATATCGTTTTTAAGATAGTCTCTATTGATGGGAATATAGCCTTTTTAAAGGGTGTTGACTTGAGACTTTATGCGGATAGTTCTTTATCTGATTTGGTTAAAACTACGGTATCTTTTGATTCTGACCAGCAGATTCTTGAAAAAAATTTACGTTCTTTGCAAATGGATCGAAGTCAATATTTTTATTTGCCTGGTAAAATTTTACATATAGATGGTGATAGTGACTATCTTAAAAGATGTATGAATTTTTATAAAGAAATGAATGTTAAAGCTAATGGACTTACTGTTTCTGAAGTGGAAATTCCACATAAAATTTATGGCTTGTTAGAAGAATTTCAGCCAGATATTGTTGTTATTACTGGACATGATGCATATTTAAAGAAAAATCGGGGTGACTATCAAAATTCGCTTAATTTTATAGAAGCTGTGAGAGAGGCTAGAAAATATGAAAAGAGTCAAGATAAATTAATTATTATTGCGGGTGCTTGCCAATCTAATTATGAAGAACTGATTAAAGCTGGTGCAAATTTTGCTTCTAGTCCCAAAAGAATTAATATTCATGCTTTGGATCCAGCAATTTTGGCTTCTTCTTTAGCTTTATCTGATAAGAATAAAAGTATTGATTTACTTAATATTTTAGAAAAAACAAAATATGGCAAAGATGGTATCGGGGGAATTATTACAAATGGAACTATGTATGTGGGGTATCCTAGATGATGATAGATAATATAAAGAAAGTGGTAAAGCAGAATCAAGGTGTTAAGTGCTCATTTCGATTTCATGGAGCAAGAAATCAGGTGGACGAGTTTTATGGTGTAATTGTTGATTTATATCCAGCAATTTTTACTATAGAAACTGAAAATAATAAAATAAAAACATTTAGTTATAGTGATATTTTGACTCAAAATTTAGAAATTTTACCATAAACTCTTTCTAAAGTATAAAAAATATTGCATTTTTCTTATAATTATTATAGAATTAAAATGTAAAGTGTAATACTTTAAGAGGGAGGAATATTACATGAAAATTACATCTGTAAATGTACGCAAAATCAATAAGGAAGGATCTCGCATGAAGGGTATTGCTTCAGTATTGTTAGATGATAGTTTTGCAGTACATGATATTCGAATTATTGATGGAGACAACGGACTATTCATAGCTATGCCTAGCCGAAAGACAGCTACTGGTGGTTACCGTGATGTTGCTCACCCAATTAATCCAGAAGTTAGAGCAATGTTTGAAGAAGCAATTTTAGATGCTTATGAAAAAGCTGATGAACCTACTGAAAATGAAGACTAGTTAGTCTTCTTTTTTTTCATAAAAAAAATTTGTTTGCATATTATTTATTAGGAGGATTTTATGGATAAACAAGATACTATTAATAATTATAATCATGGAATTAGTTTGTTAGAAAGAAAAAATCTAGTTATTACAGGTGTGAAAAAAATAGAGAATTTTGATAGTGAACAATTTTTATTAGATACTATTATGGGCTTTTTAATGATTAAGGGAGAGGGATTAGAGTTAATTAAATTAGATACTATGCAAGGTAATGTATCAATTAAAGGACTTATTCATAGTATGACTTATATTGAAGATGTGAAAAAGGATAAAGAGAATAGTATATTTAATCGTTTATTTAAATAATGAATTTAAAAATACAAATTTATTCTTTACTTTTTTCTTTTTTTTATGGTATCTTTTTTTCTTTTTTATTTAATCTTCATTATCAGTTTCTTTTTTATAAAAAAATAGTAGTTCAAATTTTAATTACTTTGTTATTTTTACTAGATATGTCATTATTGTATTTTCTAATCCTTCAGAAAATTAATCATGGAATTATTCATGTCTACTTTTATTGTCTATTATTTTTAGGATTTTATATTAGTTTTCCATTCTTTAAAAAAATCCGTAAAAAATAGTGTCAAATTTCTCTTTTTTTTTTTGGTATTCTTGCTCTATACTTTAAACTGGTCTATAATTTATGGTGAAAGAGTAGGTGATCATTATGGCAAAGTCGAAAGCAAAGACTAAAAGGCGTAGAAGAATGCTCTTTTTAGGTCTGTCTTCTGTTATTGTCATAGGATTTACTACTTTTACTATTGGTAAGTACTGGCTAGAAATTTATGATAAATACCAAGAAAAAAAAGATTTGGAAGAAGAATTAATTTCTTTAAAAAATAAGGAAAAAAAATTGAAGGTAGATGCAAATAAGTTGCAAGATCCGGATTATATAGCTAGATATGCTAGAGAAAAATATCTTTATTCTAAAGATGGAGAGTTTATTTTGAAAATTCCTGAAGAGTAAAGGGGTTTTCTTTTTTTCTGAGGTTACTATAGGAGGTATGTTATGTTGTCAATAGAAGATAATTTTACTTTTCATAAACAAGATATTATTGTTATAGGTTGCTCTGCAGGACCTGATTCTATGGCTTTAGTAGATATGTTATTAAAAATTCGAGAGAAATACTCATTAAGTTTAATTGTAGCTCATGTTAATCATAATTTGCGTGCACAAAGTGTGCAGGAGGAAGAATATTTAAGAAATTATTGTGAAAAGAATCAGATTATGTTTGAATGTATGATGATTACAGAATATGGTGATGATAATTTTCATAATGAAGCTAGAAATATTCGTTATGACTTTTTTGAAAAAGTGGTATATAAATATCATGCTAATTATTTAATGACTGCTCATCATGGTGATGATTTAGTAGAAACTGTTTTGATGCGTATTACTCGTGGCTCTAATTTAAACGGGTATAGTGGATTTAAGAAAGTAGTAGAGAAAGGTGATTATAAAATTGTTCGCCCATTACTTGGATATACGAAACAAGAACTAGAGGACTATGATAAGTGTAATCATGTTATGTATTATGTTGATGATTCTAATGCCAAAGATAAATATACTAGAAATCGTTATCGTAAATATGTTTTGCCTTTTTTAAAAGAAGAAGATCCTAATATTCATTTGAAATATTTAAAATTTAGTACTGTTTTAAATGAAGCTAATCAGTTTATTGAACATGAAAGAGATAAAGCGTTAAAAAAAGTGATTCATCATAATTTTTTAAAGATAGACCTATTTAAAGAATTGGATGCTTTTATTCAAAAGGAAGTTTTATATTATATGATGAATGATTTTTATCAGGATGATTTAATATTAATTAATGATAAACATATTGAACTTTTATTAAATTTAATATATAGTAATAGAGCGAATGCCTTTGTTAATTTGCCTAACGAAGTCATTGCGATAAAAACCTATCAAGAATTAGAGTTAAAGAAGATTACAACCGAAATTACAACTTATGAAGTTGAACTATCTAAATACGTTCTTCTTCCTAACCATCATGTGATTGAACAGGTTGATGATGTTTGCGGTAATGGAAATGATACTTGCCGTTTACTTAGTTCAGAAATTAGTTTGCCACTTACAGTTAGAACACGTAGATTTGGTGATCGTATGTCTATAAAAGGAAATGGTACTAAGAAAATTAAAGATATTTTTATTGATAAGAAGGTTAAATTAAGTGATCGAGATACTTGGCCAGTTGTTGTCGATGCTAAAGGTGTTGTTGTTTGGCTTCCAGGTTTAAAAAAGTCTAAATATGATAAGAAAAAAACAGAAAAATATGATATAATACTAAGATATAGTTAAGGAGGAAATGTCGTGAATAAAACAATAGATAAAAAAACAATAAAAAAAGGATTGTTACCTTATTTATTTTTAGCATTAATTATGCTTGGTGTTTTTTACGTTGTTAATGTAATGAACAACGATGTGAATGTATTAACGTATAATGAGTTCATGTCAGAATTAAATAAAGGTAACATTGAAGAAGTACAAATTACTGCTCGTGGTAGTGCTTATACTTATGAAGTACGGGGGAGTTTAAAAGACTATGACAGTAATGAAACTTTCTTTGCTCGTTTACCACTTAGTGATGAAGTAATGAAAAAAATTGTAAATGCTAGTGAAGAGAGAAATTTCAAATTAGAGGCAGAAGCTGATCCTGATTCTTCTTCTTTCTGGTTATTGGTAATTAATGTTTTGCCTTTTGTATTGCTAATTGGTTTTGCTTTCTTCTTCTTTAGCCGTCAGATGGCTGGTAATAAAAGTTCTATGGACTTTGGAAAGAGTAAGGCTAGATTAAATAGTGATGCTAATAAAGTAACATTTAAAGATGTGGCTGGGTTAAAAGAAGAAAAAGAAGAGGTAAAAGAGCTAATTGATTTCTTAAAAAATCCTAAGAAGTTTCAAAAACTTGGAGCTAGAATTCCTAAAGGAGTATTATTATTTGGTCCTCCGGGAACAGGTAAAACTTTACTTGCTAAAGCTGTAGCTGGAGAAGCTAATGTTCCATTTTATTTTATAAGTGGTTCTGACTTTGTAGAATTGTTTGTTGGTGTTGGTGCTTCTCGTGTTCGTGATATGTTCCAGCAAGCAAAAAGAAATGCTCCATGTTTAATATTTATTGATGAAATTGATGCTGTAGGTCGTCAACGTGGTACTGGTTTAGGTGGAGGACACGATGAACGTGAACAAACATTAAACCAATTACTTACTGAAATGGATGGTTTTGGTGCTAATGAAGGAATTATTATTATCGCTGCAACTAACCGTCCAGATGTCTTAGATCCTGCCTTACTTCGTCCGGGTCGTTTTGATAGGCAAGTTACAGTTAATTTGCCTGACGTAAGAGGGCGTGAAGAAATTTTAGGTGTTCATGCTAAAAATAAGATTTTAGCTGATGGTATTACATTAAGTAATTTAGCTAAACGTACTCCCGGTTTTAGTGGAGCCGATCTTGAAAATTTACTTAATGAAGCTGCGCTTTTAGCAGTTCGTCGTAATAAAGATAAAATTACTATGAGTGAAATCGATGAGGCAACAGATCGTGTCCTTATGGGTCCTGCTAAAACATCCCATAAGTATAGTGAAAATGATCGTAAGCTTGTCGCTTACCATGAAGCAGGACATGCTGTTATAGGATTAAAGCTTGCTCATGCAAATGATGTTCAAAAAGTTACTATTATTCCAAGAGGCTCTGCTGGTGGATATAATATGATGGTTCCAAGCGAGGAAAAGTTATGTTCTACGAAAACAGATTTGCTTGAGGAAATTACTGGACTTTTAGGTGGTCGTTCCGCTGAAGAAATTATTTTCGGAGAAATTACTACTGGAGCTCATAATGACTTTGAGAAAGCAACAAAGATTGCTCGTGCTATGGTTACAGAATATGGTATGAGTGATTTGGGGCCACTTCAATTCGAACAACAAGAAGGTAGTGTATTCTTAGGAAGAGATTATAATAAAGCACAACATTTTTCTAATGAAGTAGCAAATGAAATTGATATGGAAATGAGAAAGATTATTAATAATTGTCATAAAAAGGCTAAAGAAATTATTAATAAGAATAAAGATTTACTTGAACTTATTGCTAATGCATTATTAGAATATGAGACTTTAACTAAAGAGCAAATTGATTACTTAGTTAAAAATGGTCGTATGCCTGAAGAAACTGAGGATACTAGTTATGAAAAGATGTCTGTTACTAAGTTAAAAGAGATTGCTAAAGAAAAAGGGGTTAAAGGTTATTCGAAGATGAATAAGGCTGAATTACTAAAAGAATTAGATGAAGCGAATCATTAATTTGCTTCTTTTTTTTATTGTGTTATAATTTTGGTGGGAGGTAGTAGTATGAAAAAAGTCAGTGTTGAAAAAGTTAAAGAGTTAAAAAATATTAAGAAAGGTGCAAATGAGTTTAAGAAATTTATATCTCGTGGAAATGTAGTTGATATGGCTGTCGGTGTTATTATTGGTGGCGCCTTTGGTAAGATTGTTACGAGTTTAGTTCAAGATATTTTAATGCCTTTAATTGGAGTGTTGTTAGGTGGTCTTGATTTTACGTCATTATCAATTAAAGTTGGAAGTGCTAGTGTTGCCTACGGAACTTTTTTACAAACTATTGTTGATTTTTTAATTATATCTTTCTCAATATTTGCAGTAATTAAACTTTTTGAGAAATTTAAAAAGAAGGAAGAAGCAGCAGATGAAGTTAAAAAAGCTGATGAAGTTTTATTACTTGAAGAAATTAGAGATTTACTAAAAAAACAAGCAAAAGGAAGTAAATAACTTTCTTTTTTTTATTTATTGTGATATATTAAGCCTTGCAAAAAGGAGTTGTAAATATGGAGTGGAAGATTGGCAATGTACTTATTAAAAATCAAGTTGTTCTTGCTCCTATGGCTGGAATTTGTAATTCTGCTTTTCGCCGTATTTGTAAAGAGATGGGGTGTGGACTAATTTATGCAGAAATGGTTAGTGATAAAGCCATTACTTTTCAAAATCAAAAAACTTTAGATATGTTATATATGACGGATGAGGAAAGACCTTTGGTACAACAAATTTTCGGTAGTGATAAGGAATCTTTTGTTGCGGCTGCTCGATATATTTATGAGACAATGCAACCTGATATTATTGATATTAATATGGGCTGTCCCGTTCCTAAGGTGGCAGTTAGGGCTCAGGCTGGTAGTGCTCTTTTGAAAGATCCAGATAAGATTTATGAGATTGTTGCAGCGGTTGTTAAGGCAGTTCCTATTCCAGTTACCGTTAAAATTCGTAGTGGATGGGATCAAAATCATATTAATGCTGTTTGCGTTGCTAAAGTTATAGAATCCGCAGGGGCTTCTGCAATTTGTGTTCATCCTCGTACTCGGAGTCAAGGTTATAGTGGTAAAGCTGATTGGTCTATTATAAAAGCCGTTAAAGAAGCTGTTTCAATTCCAGTTGTTGGAAATGGAGATATAAAAACACCAGAAGATGCTAAAAGAATGTTAGATGAAACTGGATGTGATGCTGTGATGATTGGGCGGGGTGTTTTAGGAAATCCTTGGCTTATTAAAAATACTATTTCTTATTTAGAAACTAATTTTTATAATTCTGATATTTCTATAGATGATAAAATAGCTATGATTTTGCATCATTTAGATTATTTGACTCATCTTAAAAGTGAGCATATTGCTACTTTGGAAATTAGAAACCATATTGGATGGTATTTAAAAGGAGTTCCTGGTGGTACGATAGTTAAAAATAAAATCTATCAAACAACTAAAATTCGTGATATAATTTCTATATTAAATGTATTTAAGGAGGAATTAGATGGCAAAAAGTAAAAAAGTAGAAGAAGCATCAATCGTTGAAGAAGAAAATAAAAATACCAAGTCAAAGAAAAGAGCAACTGTTGAGAAAGTGGTAAAAGAAAAGCAGGAAGAAAAAGCTTTGTTTATTCAAAGATTTGCTGCATTTATATTAGACGTTTTTATTGTCTCTATGGTTGCGTCTATGATTGCATATCCTTTTTTAGATATGAATTCTATTGATAAATTGAGTGAATCTAGTACACAGATAGTAGAAGATTATATGAAACAAGAAATCAGTATTGAAGAATACACTAATGAAAGTATTAGTGTTAGTTACGAAATGGCAAGAAAACAAGGTATCCTTTCTTTAATTACTATATTTTTAAATGTTTTGTATTTTGTGGTTTTTCAAATTAAAAATGATGGTCAAACTATTGGTAAAAAGTTACTAAAAATAAAAGTTAGCAGTAATGATGGAAATCAACTTACTATGAATCAGATGATTTTTAGATCTTTAATTATCAATTCCATTTTAATTGATATGGTAAATTTCTGTGTTTTATTATTTACTAATCAAATGGCTTATTTTTATGGTGTTGGTATATTAAGTATGGTTCAATTTATAATGATTGCAGCTAGTGGATTTATGGTTATGTTTAGTGAGAAAAGACAAGGTATTCATGATTTAATTGCTCATACTGATGTAGTTAAATGTGACTTAGTAAAGGAGATGGAAACATGCGAGAATTAAGTGAACAAGAAGTGGTTAGAAGAGAAAAGCTTAAAAATATTGAACATCCTTATCCAGAAAGGTTTGAGGTTAATTATGAACTTTCTGATGCCAGTAATTTGGAAGATGGCGTTACTGGTGTTAGAGTGGCTGGTCGTATTATTTTAATGAGAAAAATGGGTAAGATGAGCTTTTTAACTATTGGAGATATTAAAGGGAAAATTCAAATTTCTGTTAAATTAGACATGGTTGGAGAACTGGCCTATCAAGAGTTTAAAGCAAATTATGATATTGGAGATTTTATAGGTGTAGAAGGTGAAACTTTTACTACTCACACTGGAGAAAAAACAGTTCGTGCTAGTAGTATTACTTTCTTAGGAAAAGCATTAAAACCATTACCAGAAAAATTTCATGGTGTTGAAGATGTTGAAACTATTTATCGTGAGAGATATTTAGATTTAATTATGAATGATGAGTCAAAGAAAAAATTCTTATTTAGAAGCCGCTTTATTCGAGAAATTAGAAATTATTTAGATGAGGCTGGATATATTGAAATTGAAACTCCAATCTTAAATAACAAAGCTAGTGGAGCAGCCGCTAAACCTTTTATTACACATCACAATGCTTTAGATATTGATTTATATTTAAGAATTGCACCTGAGACATATTTAAAACGTGCTGTTGTAGGTGGATTTACTAAAGTATTTGAAATTGCTAGATGTTTTAGAAATGAAGGAATAGATGCTACTCATTTGCAAGATTTTACTATGATTGAAGGATATGCTGCTTTCTATAATTATAAAGACAATATGAAGTTTTTACGTGAGATGCTTCAATCTATTATTATGAAATTATTTGGTACTTTAACTATTACAGTTGGTGACAAGGAAGTAGATTTAAGTGGAGAATGGGAAGCAGTTAGTTTTAGAGATTTAATTTTACGTTATAGTGATATTGATATTAAAATTTATGATACTAAAGAGAAATTGTTAGAAAAAATTAGAGAAGAAAAGATTGAAATTGATAGTGAAACACCACTTGAAAATTTAGGTTACGGTAATTTAGTAGATCAATTGTATAAGAAAGTTGCAAGAGTACATATTGTAAATCCTATTTTCTTAACCGAGCATCCAATTAGCTTGAGTCCCCTTGCTCGTGCAAATGATGAAGATCCGACTATTACTGATCGTTTTCAATTAGTTATTAATGGTGCAGAGATTATTAATGCTTATTCAGAACTTGTTGATCCACAGGAGCAGGCTCGTCGTTTAGAAGAACAAGCAAAATTAAAAGCTCAAGGTGATGAAGAGGCTATGCCGATGGATCATGATTATATTTCTGCTATGGAATGTGGTATGCCGCCGATTAGTGGATGGGGAATGGGAATTGATCGTGTAGTTCAACTTCTAACTAATTCTCAAAATATTAAAGATGTTATTTTGTTCCCATTAATGAGACCAATTAATGAACCTGAAGAAGACTTGGATTAGAGTCTTTTTTCTTTGTTTTTCACTAAATTTTCATAAAAAAAAGAGTCAAATGCTTGTAAAAATTTTCCTATGTCAGTATAATGATAATGGGAGGTTAATTATGAAGAAACATAATACATTTAAAGTCGTTCTTATTACACTATTAGTGTTCATGTTACTTACTTGGATATTACCAGCTGCTTATTATTCAGGTAGTTACGTTGATCAAGGACGCATTCAAATGGGACTATTTGATTTATTTAATTATCCTGTTACAGCAATCTCATATTTTGGTTATATTGCAGCCTTTATATTAGTTGTTGGTGGTTTCTATGGCGTGCTAAATAAGATTGGTGCATACCGTACAATGTTAGATAAATTAACAGTTGCATTTAAGGGTAAAGAAGTAGTTGTTCTATCTATTATGATGGTACTTATTGCTCTTCTTACATCTATTTGTGGACTACAACTTGGATTAATTATTTTTTATCCAATGTTAGTATCTTTGATATTACTTATGGGATTTGATAAGATTGTAGCTGCACTTACTATTATTGGTTCTACAATGATTGGTATGTTAGGCACTACTTTCGGATATAATAATACTGGTATTATTCCTAGTATTTTAGGTAATGAATTTACTGATGGAATGTTACCTAAATGTATTTTACTATTTTTAGGTTTGGTATTATTAATCGTAAATACTATTTTATATATCAATAAGACAAAGAAGAGTGAGAAAAAAGCCAATGTAAAAAAGGTTACTGCTAAAGAAACGAAGAAAACTTCTAAAACTAAATCTTCTAAAAATACAAAAGCAGCTGTAAAAGAAGAAGTAGTTGTAGTTACAGAAGATCAAGCAGAGGAAGATTCTTATATCCCTGCTACAGTTGCTGGTAAAAAACATATTGTTTGGCCATTAGCTGTTATTTTATCTGTAGTCTTTATTATCTTAGTACTAGCATTTATTTCATGGTCTGGAGCCTTTGGTCTTACTGCTATGGATGAAGCTACTACAGCAGTTACTGGATTTGAAGTGTTTGGATTTGCTTTATTTGGTAAATTGTTAGGTACTATCAATGCTTTTGGATCTTGGACTTTAATTGATTTAGTAGTTGTATTAATGGTATTCATGTTTATCTTAGCTTTAATTTATAAAGTTAAATTTGATGAATTAGTAGATGGTTTTGTTAATGGTGCTAAACGTGCTTTAGGACCTGCAGTAATCACTATTATGATTTATACTATCTTAGTACTTACTACTTATCATCCATTCCAATTAGTTGTTTATAAAGCAATTTTAGGAATCACTGATGGATTTAATGTATTTACTACATTTGTTGTAGCAATTTTATCTGCATTATTTAATGGAGATGCAGCTTATGCATTCCAAAGCTCTTTACCATATTTAGCTAGTATTGTGACAAATGCTGATAACTATCCAATAATAGCAGTTGTATATCAAGCAGCTTATGGATTGACTATGTTAGTTGCTCCAACTAGTTTAGTTTTAATGGGTATGTTATCTTACTTGAAAGTTCCATACTCTAAATGGTTTAAAGCAATTTGGAAATTAGTATTAGAATTATTAGTTGTATTATTAATCGTATTTACAATTTTAATTTTAATCTAATAGAGGGAGCCGAAAGGCTCTTTTTTTGTCTTTTTTTTGGGTACTCTATTTCTTGAATCTAATCTTTCTTATTTCTAAAATAGATATAGGAGATGATTATATGTTTTCAAAATTTACTGAAGATGCTCAAAAAATATTGATTATGTCAAAAAGAGAGATGCAAGAATTAAAACATCCATATGTTAGCAGTGAACATTTATTGCTATCTATTTTACATTATGCTAATAAAAACTTTTTATCTTTTTTAGAACAATATAACCTTACATATTCTTCTTTTAAAAATAAATTGATAGATGTTATAGGAATGGGGAGTAAACAAACAAAATGGTTTTTATATACACCTCTTTTAAAAAAAATTATTGAGAATGCAATTTTGGATAGTAAAGATGAAAATACGGATGTTAGTGTGGAACAATTGTTTTTGTCTTTGTTAGAAGAAGGAGAAGGCGTTGCTAATAGAATAATGATGAGTATGGATATAGATTTGGATAGCTTATATGAACAGTTTTCTAATCAATTGATTCGTGAAGGAAAATCTATATCTACTAAATTAGCAATAGAGGATTTTGCTGTTGATTTTACAGAAGAAGCTAGAAACGGTAATTTTGATCCTGTTATTGGTAGAGATGAAGAAATTTGTCATATGATAGAGATATTGTTACGGAGAAAGAAATGTAATCCTTTGCTTATTGGTGATGCTGGTGTTGGAAAGACTGCTTTGGTAGAAGAATTAGCTAGAAGAATTCTTTTGGGACTTGTTCCTAATGAACTAAAAAATAAAAGAATTTTAAGTGTTGCGATTTCATCTTTAGTCGCTGGTACTAAATATAGAGGAGAATTTGAGGAGAGAATTAATAAAATGATTGAAGAGTTAGAACAGGCTCCTAATATTATTTTATTTATTGATGAAATTCACACTATCATTGGTGCCGGAGGTGCAGAAGGGGCTATTGATGCTTCTAATATTTTAAAACCTTATTTAGCTAGAGGAAAAATTAAAATTATTGGTGCAACCACGAAACAAGAGTATATGAGGTTTTTGGAAAGTGATAAAGCTTTTGACCGGAGGTTTCAGAAAGTTATTGTTGAAGAGCCAAATTTGGAAAATGTTAAGGCTATTCTTTTACATTTAAAGGAGATTTACGAAAATTATCATGGAATTATATTAACTGATGATATTTTGTTTTCTATTGCTGAATTGTCTGACCGATATATTTCTAATGGTAAACAGCCGGATAAAGCAATAGATTTATTGGATGAAGCATGCTCTAAGTTAGTTAGTATGAATACTTTAACAAATAAGAAATTGCAACAATTGCAACAGGAACTTAGTGGTGTTATAGAAGATAAAAATGAGTATATTGTAGAGCATAACTTTAAAAAAGCAGCCGAGTTACGTGAGCAAGAGTATTATTTACAGTCTAAAATTAATCATTTAATTACCCAAACTAAGACTATGCTAAAGCCTAAATTATCTGTTGATATAGTTTATGATGTTATTTATTCAAAAACTAAAATTCCAATAAAGAAAATCCTTCAATTAAATTCATCAACTTTGAAAAAAGAATTAACTAAAAGTGTTATTGGACAGGAGGAAGCAATTACAGCTTTATCCAAAGCAATTTTTTCTTTCTCTAAAGAGAGAAAAGCTCCTAAAAGTTTTCTTCTTGTTGGTAAAAGTGGTTTAGGAAAGACTTTATTGGTACGTAAATTTGCTGATTTGTTATATCCTAAGGATTCTTTTATTAAACTGGATATGAGTGAATATAAAGATTCTAATTCTATTTCTAAAATCATAGGCTCGCCTCCTGGTTATGTTGGTTATCAAGATAAAAATACGGTATTGGAAAAGATAAAATTACATTCTTATTCTGTTTTGTTGTTGGATGAGGTGGAAAAGGCTCATCCTAGTGTTTTGAAACTGTTTTTACAAGTTTTAGATGATGGCGTTATGTCTACTTCTTATGGTGATACGCTGGATTTTTCTAATGTTATTATTTTTATGACTTCTAATCTAGGCAGTTCAAAAGACTCGCTTGGTTTTTTGGAAAGTGATAAGAATTTTGTCAAAAAAGATATTAAGGATTTTTTTGGGGCTGAACTTGTTAATCGACTTGATCATATTTTATATTTTCATCCCTTTTCTTCTAGTTGTATTGATAAAATTATTCTTCAAAAGGTTCGTGATAGATTTTCCGACATTAGTCTTGACCGAGCCATTGAAATATCTCATGCAATAAAATATAATTGTCAATATTTGGAGTTTGGTGCTCGTAAAATTGATAAACTGTTGGAAGAAATGGATTTAAATACTGTTTATAAATAAAAACTTCTATTTTTTCCATTTTGTGTATGATATACTATTGATAGGTGATTTTATGCAACTTTATAATACTTTAACAAGAAAAATCGAAGAGTTTATTCCTAATGAGGAAGGAAAGGTAAAATTATATACGTGTGGTCCTACTGTTTATCACTATGCACATATCGGTAATATACGTAATTATATAGGGCATGATATTTTGGATAAAACCTTGCGCTTTCTTGGATATGAAGTGACTCGTGCTATGAATATTACGGATGTTGGACATTTAACTAGTGATTCTGATTCTGGCGAGGATAAGATGGAAGTTGCTCGTAAAAGGGAACATAAGTCAGCAATGGAAATCGCTAAGTTTTATACAGATGCTTTTTTTGAAGATTTTAAGTTAGTAAATTGTAAAATGCCTGAGGTTGTATCTCCTGCTACTGATAATATTGATGAATATATAAAGATTATTTCTACTTTAATCGATAAGGGATATGCTTATTTATCTGGTGGTAATGTTTATTTTGATACTACTAAGTTATCAGATTATTATGTTTTAACTAATCACCAAGAGGACAATATGGTAGTAGGTGCTAGAGAAGGTGTTGAAGAAGACAGTAATAAAAAAAATCAAGCTGACTTTGTTTTATGGTTTACTACTAGTAAATTTGAAAATCATGAACTATTATGGGATTCTCCATGGGGACGTGGCTATCCTGGGTGGCATATTGAGTGTAGTGGTATTTCTATCAAATATTTAGGTGAGTATCTAGATATTCATGGTGGTGGTGTTGATAATATTTTTCCTCATCATACTAATGAAATTGCTCAAAGCGAAGCTTATTTAGGACATCCATGGTGTAAGTATTGGTTTCATAATGAACATTTATTAGATGAAACAGGTAAAATGAGTAAGTCTAATGGGGCTATTTTAACAGTTACTGCTTTAAAAGAAAAAGGGTATGATCCGTTAGCTTTTCGTTTTATGTGCTTGAATTCTCATTATAGAAAGCAATTGGTATTTTCTTATGAAGCATTAGATCAAGCTTCTGCTACTTTGAGAAAATTGCGCAATCGTATTTCTTCTATTTCTGAGAATGGAGAAGAGGACAAAGAATTAATAGAGCAATATCGTAATAAATTTATGTTAGACTTATCAGATGATTTGAATACTGCTAATGCACTTTCTGTTTTATATGAAGTTTTAAAAGATGATCAGCTTTCTGGAAAGAGTAAACTTTCTTTAATTCGTGAGTTTGATCAAGTGTTATCTTTAGATTTAATTCAAGAAAAGAAAGTAGTTGCTAATGAGGCTCATATATTGGAGCAAATAGAAAAAAGAGCAGAGGCTAAACGTAATAAGGATTTTGTATTGGCTGATTCTATTCGTGATGAATTATTAAAAGAAGGGATTCGCTTAATTGATAGTAGAGAAGGAACTACTTATGAGCTTCTTTAGTAGGGATATGTATAAATAATAAATGTTATTAGTGTATAAAGAACGAGCTTCTCTTATTATTAGTATGAGTTGAAGTGTTGTTCTTTTTCTATTATTTTGTTTATTAGTAATAGTCTTTTGATATATAGATGGTTTGAACATATGAATTATTATGATAATCATTTGTTTTTGTAATGGTGGTGATTTTTTTGAAAGTAATAGAAATTAATTCTTTAGTTCTCGCTTATTTAGGTGATACTATCTATGAGAATTATGTACGTAAATTTTTAATTCGTCGAGGAATTGCTCATGTAGATGAATTACAGAAGGAAGCTGTAAAGTATGTTAGTGCAAAAAGTCAGGCTGCATATTTGAAGAAAATGATAAATGTCAATTTTTTGTCAGATGAAGAGATGGATATCGTAAAGAGAGCTAGAAATTATAAGACGACGTCACATCCTAAAAATTGTGATATTGTAACATATAAATATGCGACTGGGTTGGAGGCGTTAATTGGCTATTTAGATTTAGATAATAAGAGAGATAGAATTGATATGATTATGAAATTTATTTTGGAGGATAGTGTATGTTAGTATATGGTAGAAATGTTGCTTTGGAAGTATTAAAAAAACCTAAGAATGTTCAAAAAGTATTATTACAGGATGGTTTTGATGATAAAAAGATTCTTGCTTTGTTAGAGAAGAGTAAAATTCCGGTTTTTATTAAGCCAAAAAAGGAAATTGATCATTTGGCAGAAGGTGTTCATCAAGGTATAATTCTATATGTTCGAGATTACCAATATTATCCATTAGCAGATGTTGTTAATGAAGATGCTTCTTTCTTAGTTATTTTAGATCATTTAGAAGATCCGCATAATTTTGGGGCAATTATTCGTACCTGTGAAGCGGCTGGAGTTGATGGTATTATTATTCCTAAAGATAGACAAGTACAAGTAAATGCAACTGTTATGAAAACTAGTGTTGGAACACTTGACACTATGAAAGTTTCTCGGGTTGCTAATTTGTCTTCAACTATTGACTATCTTAAGAAAAATGATTTTTGGGTTGTTGGTACTGCTTTAGAAGATAGTGTCGATTATCGAAGTATTGATTATTCAGGAAAAATTGCTTTAGTTATCGGAAATGAAGGAGCGGGAATTTCTGAATTGGTTAGGAAAAAATGTGATTTTATAGCAAAAATTCCAATGTATGGTACTACTAATAGTCTTAATGCTTCTGTTGCTAGTGGAATAATGATTTATGAGGTGATTCGAAATAGAAAGTAGATGATATTTTGAATTATAAGACCGTGAATGATTATGAAGTTTTGTATTTAATTAGCGAAGATATGGATTCTAGTTATGATATTTTATATCAAAAATATTTGCCTATTGTTAAATCTCTTGCTACAAAGTATTTTCATTTTGCTTCTTTACACGGGGGAGAATATCAGGATTTGATTCAGGAAGGATACATAGGGCTTAACAGTGCTATTGTTAGTTATCGTGATGATGCTAATACTGTGTTTTATACATATGCTAGTATTTGTATAGAAAGACATATGCGAACTTATTGTCGGTCTTTATCAGCACAAAAGCACCAAGTTTTAAATTCATCTCTTTGTGATGAAGAGTATTCTTCTAATATTATTCCTGACTCTTCTTATTTTGGAACTTTTTTTAGTTTTCCTTCTCATGATTTGGTTTACGAAGTTTTTATGTCTTCTTATATGTTAGATTTAGATACTCGGTGTGTTTTTGAATTACGTTATAATGGTTTTTCATATAAGGAAATTGCTCAACTTTTAGATTTAAAGCTTTCTTCTGTTGAATCTAAAATTTCTAAGGCAAGAAGATTTTTTAAAAAAGTTGTTGAAAAATATAATTTGAATTGAAAAAAGACTTTGTTTGTTTTACAATAATAATAGGTGAATAGAATATGGCAGGACAGGTGCAAAGGGTGAAAACTGAAGATTTTTCTTCATTAGAACAGAATTCCACTGTTCCTTTTTCTGTTATAGATGGAGGCCAAGATAAGCAAGAATTGAAGAATTTAAAACGTTCTAATATTATCCCTTTCCCTCATAAAGAATTAGATTTTGTCACTTTAAATGAATGGTTGCAGGACTATCATACTAATGAACAATTGCAAAATTTATTTGTGAATATGGATATTGCTATGAAATATATTCATAATCAGGGATATTATATTTCTTCTTTTGCTCTTGATAGAGTAACCTTATTAAATCAGTCTATTCGACAAATTAAGTTTCAGGATTTGGAACCTTTGCCTTATGATATTTCGCAGAAGAAAAGAATTGTTAGAGATAATATCTTTATGTCAGCGGTATTACAAGTAGGACTTTATGCGAAGTGCTTGCAGCATTTTACAATGAACACTATTCCGTCATTAAAAGAGAATTTCCAAGATTTTAGTATCTTTTTACCTCTTGAAGATGTTCCGTATTATTCCGGTATTATAGAAAAAGGTGCTTCTGTTTATTATAGTGAATATGTTGGTGAAAGGAAGAAACGTGATTTACAGAATTTAGAAAAAGAAGTTTCGTCTAATAGTGGAGAAAGTCGAGAAAAAAGTTTAGTTAAAACAAATGGTACTAATTATACTGCAGAGGATTTTCTTCCACATAATGAAGAAGCTAATGAAATTATTTATGCTAGTTTGGCAAGAAAAGAAGCTGCTTTTGCTAGAGCTTTAATTTATCCAGTGTTAGTATTTGTATTAGGTTTCGTTGTTTTATTCCTTGCTTATTTGTTGCGTTGATATATTTTTATCTTTAGTTGTTGACATTTTCTAGTGTTTATGCTATTTTAATGGTGAACACGGAAAGTGTTTTTATTTTGATAAAAAAATAGGAATGGTGAAATATGGCTGAAGTTAGAAAAAGAGATGAAATAGAAAACTATAAAATTGATGAGACTCAGTTTCATAAGAATGAAAAAAGTAAGCAGAATAAGGATAAGCAGAAAAAAGAAAAAAAAGATAATTCTGTAAAAGTCTCTTCAGAGAAGAAGAGCTTATGGGTAAGATTCCGTATCTTTTGTCATGGTGTAAAGTCAGAGGCAAAGAAAGTTCATTGGCCAACAAAGAAAGATATGGTTAAGTACTCTATTGCGACAGTTTTATTTATTGTTTTTTGTTCTTTGTTCTTTTATATCATCGACATTATTTTTGCATTAATTCAATCAATATTTAGGTAGAAGGAGTTTTAGTTATGGATAAACAATGGTATGTTGTTAATACTTATTCTGGTCATGAGAATAAGGTTAAAGAAAAATTAGAGATGCGTGCTGAATCAATGGACATGCAAGATTATATTTTTAGAGTTGTCATTCCAGAGGAGAAAGTTATCGAGGAAAGAGATGGAGTTCGCAAAGAAAAAGTTAAGAAAATGTTTCCTGGTTATATTTTAGTAGAAATGGTAATGACAGACGAAGCTTGGTATGTTGTTCGTAATACACCAGGTGTTACTGGATTTATTGGTTCTAGTGGAAAGGGTGCTAAACCTACACCATTACAACCATACGAAGTAGATAAGATTCTTGGTAATATGGGAATCAGTCGCATGGATGTTGATACTGATTTAGTAGAAGGAGCTACTGTTAAAATTGTTGATGGACCATTTAATGGAATGTTTGGTAAGATTGATAGTATTGACCTTCCTAATCAAAAAGTTATGTTACTTGTTGATTTATTTGGACAGGAGACTTCTGTTGAGGTTGAATTAAATCAAATTCAAAAAGCATAAAATAGTTGCAAAAATATAATTTCTATGTTATTATTTAGGGGCTATATTGAAATTAATATAGATTTAGTGGGAAGCATGGTTTGCATTTATGAAAGCGGGAATCAAGCTATTTGGACCACTCGCGAAAACTAAAATTATAGGAGGTGTTTTTCGTGGCAAAGGAAGCAATAAAGAAGATTAAATTACAAATCCCAGCAGGAAAAGCTACACCAGCTCCACCAGTTGGAACAGTTTTAGGACCTGCAGGAATTAATTTACAAGATTTTTGTACTAAGTATAATGATGCTACTAGAGATAAAATGGGTGATATTTTACCAGTAGAAATCTCAATTTATGATGATAGAAGTTTTGATTTTGTAATTAAAACTCCACCAGTTGCATTTTTACTTAAGAAATATGCAAAAATTAATAAAGGTGCAGTTAAGGGAGCTAACGAAGTTGTCGCTACATTAACTGAAGATCAATTAAGAGAAATTGCTGAAATCAAATTACCAGATTTAAATGCTTATGATGTAGAAGCTGCAATGAAGATTGTTGCTGGTACTGCTAGAAATATGGGTATTTCAATCCCTGGTTATACTGATAAGTAATTATTCTATGTAGGTTATACCTATGTGGAAGGTTCTAACCGCTATTACCACGTAAGGAGGAATAAAAATGAAAAAGAGAAGTAAGAAATATACAGAAGCTATGTCTAAAGTTGAACGTAACAAAGTATATACTAAAGAAGAAGCTGTTAAGTTAGTTAAAGAAACTTCTACTAGTTCTTTTGATGGTACAGTTGAGATTGCTATGAGATTAAATATCGATACTAAGAAAGCTGACCAACAATTAAGAGGTGCTATTGTACTTCCTAAAGGAACTGGTAAGACTACAAAAGTTTTAGTTATTGCTAAAGGAGAAAAAGCTAATCAAGCTAAAGAAGCTGGAGCTGATTATGTTGGAGATGTTGATATGTTAGAAAAAATCGAAAAAGAAAATTGGTTCGATTTTGATACTATGATTGCTACTCCTGATATGATGCCTCTTCTTGGTAAATTAGGTAGAGTTTTAGGACCAAAAGGTTTAATGCCTAACCCTAAAACTGGTACAGTTACATTAGATGTTGCTAAAGCTGTTAGTGAAGTAAAAGCTGGACGTGTTGAATATCGTGCTGATAGTTTCGGAATTATTCACGGAGTTATTGGTAAGGTTTCATTCTCTGAAGAAGATTTGATGGAAAACTTAAATGCTTTCGTATCAGCTATCTTAAGAGTTAAACCAGCAACAGTAAAAGGTGATTATGTTAAGAGTATTTCTATAGCTTCAACTATGGGTCCTGGAATTAAAGTTGAAAATAATTTTGACAAATAGGAAGTTATAGGATATAATAAAGACAATTTGTAGGTGCCATAGACAGTAGGTATAAACATAAATCCTACCGAGGACTTAATCTTAAGTGAATAGGAAAAGGTTCTCTTGCGTCTGTGTAGAGAATCTTTTTTATGGCATCCCTAAATAATAAAGGAGGTGTTTTGATGGCAAGTGAAGCAATCTTAAAGCAAAAACAAGCTATTATCGATGAAATTAAAGAGCGTGTTCAGAATGCTAATACTATCGTATTATTTGATTATCGTGGTATTACTGATAGTGAAGCAAAAGAATTGCGTATCAAATTAAGAGAAACTAACTCTGATTATAAAGTTTATAAAAACACTTTAATGGCTCGTGCTTTTAATGATTTAAATATAGATTTAAATGAATCATTAAATGGGCCTAGCGCTTTTGCTTTTGGTGAAGATCAAATCGCACCAATTAAAGTATTGTCAGATTTTGCTAAAGATCATCCAGCATTAGTATTAAAAGTAGGGATTGTAGATGGAGAAAAAGCAGATCAAGCTAAATTAGCTGAATATGCTACTATACCATCAAGAGAAGGATTACTTACTATGCTTGCTGGTGGTATGATGGCTATTCCAAGAGATTTAGCAATCGCATTAGATTTATATAGTCAACAAAAAGAAGAAAATTAATAATTAAATAAATATTAAATAAGGAGGAAATAAAATGGCTAAATTAACAAAAGAAGATTTTATCAGTAGTTTAAAAGAAATGAATTTATTAGAAATTAAAGAATTAGTAGATGCAATGAAAGAAGAATTTGGTGTTGATCCATCTGCTGTAGCTGTAGCTGCACCTGCTGCTGGAGCTCAAGCTGATGCTGCACCTAGCACTGTTACAGTATCTATCGCTGATGCTGGAGCTGCTAAAGTTGCTGTTATCAAAGTTGTTAAAGAAATTACTGGTTTAGGATTAAAAGAATCTAAAGATATCGTTGATAACAACGGAGCAGTTAAAGAAAACATTTCTACTACTGAAGCTGATGAAATTAAAGCTAAGCTTGAAGAAGCTGGAGCTACTGTAGAAGTTAAGTAATTAACTTCTTTTTTTTATTTATAAGGAATTTTCTTTTCGAAAATACAAATTTGAAAATTTAATAGAAAACAGTTGACTAGCGAACAAATGTATTATATATTTGAGTCAACAGGGGGATTGTTATGTATAAATCTTATCGTTTTCGTATGTATCCTACAACTAGTCAAATAGAATTAATTCATAAGACATTTGGTTGTACTAGATTAGTATATAATTATTATCTAGAAAAGAAAAAAGAAGCCAATTTATCTTGTTTTGATATGATAAAAGATTTAAAAAACTTACAAGCAGAATATCCATATTTAAAAGAAATAGATTCTTGTAGTTTAAGATGTAGTTTATTTAATTTAGATGATGCATTTAAAAGATATTATAAAAAACAAGGTAGTTATCCTAAATTTAAAAGCAAATATAATTCTAGAAGATGTTATAGAACCAATTGTATAAGTAGTAGTTATAAAGATAAAACATATCAAAGTATAGAAGTAAATTTGAAAAAAGACATAATAAAACTTCCTAAGTTAAAAGAAGTAAAAATAAGAGGATATAGAGATTTAGAATATTTACCAGGAAGAATTATAAATGCAACTGTAGAACAAGCTTCTACTGGTAAATATTATGTAAGTGTAGTAGTAGAAGAAAACGATATATATACAAAACTAACTCCAAGAAAAATAATAGGAATAGATCTAGGTATTAAAGATATTATAATTACAAGCGATAATGAAAAGATAGGAAATCCTAGATTAGTAGAAAAATATGAAAAAAGAATAAAAAGATATCAAAGAGAGTTATCAAGAAGAATAAAAAGAAGTAATAATTATTATAAAACCAAAAGAAGACTTGCGGTATTATATCAAAAATTAAAGAATGCAAGAAAATATCTTATCCATCAAATAACTAAAAAACTAGTAATAGAAAATGATATTATAGTAACAGAAAATTTAAACATAAAGGGCATGCTAGAAGAAAAGAAAATATCTAAACACTTAACAAATGTAAGTCTAGGAGAAATATGTAGGGTATTAGAATATAAAGCTAAGATATATGGAAAAAAATATATTCAAATAGATAGTTATTATCCAAGTAGTCAGATATGTAGTAAATGTGGATATAAGAATGAGCAAGTAAAAAAGTTAGGTGTAAGAAGTTGGGTATGTCCCAAATGTGGAAGTTATCATGATAGAGATTATAATGCTAGTTATAATATATTATTTGAAGGATTAAAGAAATATATACAACAATACATATAAGAAAAGTAAGAACAAAACTACGGTAGCGACTATCGGATGTTAAGCCTGTGGAGAAGTAGGGTTACCTAGTCTGAGAAGCAGGAAACTTGGGAGGCGACGACCAAGGCGAATTAAGCTTACTTAATTCTTTTGTTCTGATAAAATAATTATTATAAAGGAGACTAACTATTAAAAGTCAATATAAATTTTGAAAAATTTAATAGTTTGTTGTAAATTGGAAATTATCCCA
>CALVYF010000008.1 GCA_944372055.1 uncultured Bacilli bacterium
AAACTCCTCTTTTGTTATGTCGAAATATATGATATAATGAAATATACTAGAGTGGAGGTAAATATGGACTTAATCAGATTAAAAAATGTAGAAAAAAAATACAAAAATGGTGTAACAGCAATTTATGATTTAAATCTTGCTATTGAGAAGGGTTCTTTTACTTTCGTAATCGGTGGGTCTGGTAGTGGTAAGAGTACCTTGATTAAAATGCTATATCGAGAAGAAAAACCTACAAAGGGGCAAATTATTGTAGGTGGATTAGATGTAGCAAAGCTTAGAAATACTAAGGTCTACAAACTTAGAAGAAAATTAGGTATCGTATTCCAAGACTATCGCTTGTTACCAAAGTTAACGGTTTATGAAAATGTGGCATTTGCAATGGAAGTGATTGGTGCGACAAAAGAAGCAACAAGAAAAAACGTGTTGCGCGCATTAGAAGAAGTTGGACTAAAGAATAAAGTCCATAACTATCCAGATCAATTATCAGGAGGAGAACAACAACGTGTAGCGATTGCTAGAGCTATTGTAAATAATCCCAAACTATTGCTATGCGATGAACCAACAGGTAACCTAGATCCCGAAAGAAGTATGGAGATTATGAAAGTATTAGACGATATTAATAAAACAAGAGGAACAACAATCATTATGGCAACTCACGACAAAGAAATTGTAAATAGAATGAAAAAACAAGTTGTTACTCTAAAAGACGGTCATTTGGTTAACTTTAAGAAGAAAGGAACATATGTAGATGAAAATATTTAGAATGTTAGGTAGAAGTATCAGAGATGCCTTTAAAAGTGTAATAAGAAACTTTAGCTTATCTTTAGCATCTATTTCTTGTATCACAATTACATTAATTATAGTAGCAATCGCAATTATGGCATCATTTAATGTTCAAAATTTTACCAAGGAAATAGAAAAAGATTTAACAATCGTAATATTCTTAAATAATGATGTCACAGAAGAAGATGTGACATCAGTAGAACAAAGATTAAGAAAAATACCAAATGTCGATAAAAAAAGTATAACTTTCGAATCAAAACAAGAAGTAAAAGAAGATATGCAGAAAGAATCAGAAGTGTTTGATACCGTATTAGATGAATGGGATGACACAGAAAGCCCATTAAAAGATACTTTTCAGGTAAAGGTAAAGAATGTCGAGAATATATCAGCAACAGCAAAAAAAATAGAAAAAATTGATCAAGTAAATACAGTACGATATGGTGAAGGAATGGTAGATAAAATGATAACCGCCTTTTCATCTATTGAAAAAGTAACATATGGAATAGTAATAGCCCTAGTAGTGGTAACTGTATTCTTAATCATAAATACTATCAAACTAACAATCTCAGCAAGACGTAGAGAGATTGGAATTATGCGTTTGGTAGGAGCAAGTAATTTTACAATAAAGACACCGTTTATTATAGAAGGAATGATTCTAGGGTTATTAGGATCAATAGTTCCAATTATTTTCACAACATATGGTTACTTAGCTTTCTATAATCATTTTGATGGTTATTTATTTACTCAGCTAATTCAATTGATTAAGCCAGAACCTTTCATCTATTCTACAGCAGGAATTGTTATAATAATTGGAATCTTAGTTGGTATGGTTGGTAGTGCCGGTGCCGTAAGAAAGTATTTGAAAATATAATGAAAAAATTAACTATAATTTTAACTAGTTGTCTAATTGTAGTCTCTATGTTAGCACTACCAATAGAAACAAGAGCTAAAACAATTAGCCAATTTGAAGCAGAAGCAGAAAAATTAACGAAAGAATTAGAAGAACAGAAAAGTAAGTTAGTTACAAACGAGAAAGAAATTAAAGAAATAAAAGCTAAAATTTCTGATATTGAAAACCAAATTACACAGACAGAAAATGACATTGTTTCTTTAGAAGAAGAAATAAATAAAAGTAATCAAGAAATTAAAGAAAAAAGTGAAGAAAGTAAAAAAATATTAGAATACTATCAAATCGCTAATGGAGAAAATGCATATCTTGAATATGCCTTTGGAGCAACCAGCATTACAGACATGATATATAGAATGTCTGTTGTTGAACAATTAACAGAATATAATGATAAAATAATGAAAGAATTAGAAGACTTGATAGAAAAAAATAAGCAACAACAAAAAGATTTGACGGCAAAAAAAGAATCTTTAAAAAAACTACAAGAAGAACTAAATTCAGAGAGTGAAAAGATAGCAGATGAAAATGCCAAAATTAGAGTTGGAATGCCTACTATTGAAGAACAAATAAAAGCTGCGAAAAGCAATGTACAGTATTATAAAAGCTTAGGATGCGGTGCTAACGAAGATATTCAGGCCTGTCAGTATAGAATTCAGCAATCAAGTGGCGGAGGTGGTGGCTCCGTTCCAAGTGCAAATGGATTCCTTAGACCAATGGAGTATGGATATATTACACAACGTTATGGTAATAATGGTCATTTAGGTATTGATTTAGGATCGGATAATAAGTCTATTACTATATATCCAATCGCTGCCGGACAATTATTCTTTGCAGGTTATGATAATGCAGGTGCTTATATTGTAATATTACGTCATAATATTGGAGGAAGATATGTCTATGCTACATACGCACATATGAGAAGCTTTAGCTCTGCGGTGGCTCCATATGTCAATGGTAAAAGGGGAACAAGTGCAAGTATTAGTAATGGACCAATCATTTCTGCATATACACCTATTGGAAATATGGGATCAACAGGAAATTCCTCAGGACCACATTTACATCTTGAAATGTCAACGTGTAGTTGGCATAAAGGTGGAGGATGTCTAAGTTACAGTGCCTATACTTCTAGAGTATTTAATCCAGCAAATTATGTTACATTCCCATCAAGCTGGAATAATAGATAATAAAAAGGTATATTACGATACCTTTTTTATTTTATATTTTAATAATATCTATCTTCCATCTTTTTAGCATACTGTAAAACTCCTTCTCCTAAAGTATTAGAATGATTACTAATATTTTCAAAAAAATGAATTGGAGTATAAGATGCTCTTAATTTGTCAATAACATAAGGTCTAACTAGCTCTAAGTTATAGGCAAGTAAATATTCTTCAATCATATCTTCAATTAAATGAGTAAACTCATGATGGTTAGATTGCCTGTGATAAGAAGAGAGAGTATAACTACTATCATCAAAAACGTATAATTTTTCATCACCATTTGCAACTCTACCAAGCATAACGTTATAAGAATTCCAATCGTCAAGTAAAATGCCATTTTCATTAAAGATAGGAATCTTTTCTTCTATTTTTTGAAAATGTTCTAATGCTTTTTCTTTAGGAAGTTGAAAAACTGCTTCAGTAGTATTAGGAGAGGAAGCTTTTATATAGTCTCTAGCACATCCGATATAGTTTCCCTTACCGTCTCTTACAAGATATTGACTTAATAAAATGGGACTGGTATAAGGAGACAATTGAATTAACTTTTCTAAGGTCTCTTCATCAGGAAAAAAGACCTCTTCACCACTTAAACCAGACTCACTTAAATATAGTTTTACTGTTAATATACAATCATCACCATAAACTTTATAACATTTACCGCTGGCACCAGCATCTAAATAATCAGTTTTAGGATAAATAAAATACTCTTTACCATCGATATAAATAGGAACCATACTATATCTCCTCGCTTTAAGGCTTATTATTATACTATAAATATAAAGAAAATAAAAGATTGTAAATAAACAAATAAAAGAGTATGATAAAGTCAAAAGAAACTAGTGTGCTTAAAAACAAACAGAGATGTTTTATATAGATAAATTTTAAGTAAAGGACTATAGTTTATGGAAAAGAAGAAATTAGGACAAAAAGAAATCGTAAAGCTATCAATTGAATTATTAGACAGAGTAGAAACAGTAGAAGAAATTGAAAACATCTTAGGAGTAAAGATAACGAAAGAAACATTATCATTAATTGGTAAAGAATTAAATAACAGAAAAAGAAAAGCAACATCTGCAAAAAGGAAATATGCCGCAACAGGAAAAAGAGAATTAGTTGCTGAACAGAATGCTACGAATAAGAGACTAGAACTTACGTATCAAAAATTTCTTCAATTACGTAAGAAGGTATATAACACAGTAACAGATACAAAAAGTCAAAAACAATTATTAATTGAAAATATCGAAGAAAGCAATTATTGGTTAGATAGAGAAACCAAGTTATTATTTGATACATATCTAACTTCAAAAGTGCATAGAGACAGAATTGATCTATTAAGAGAATTAGCCTTTAGATATTTAGAGGATGTAGCAGAGCTATTAGATATAGAATTATCTACAACGGAAAATATGCAAGAAATGGAAGCAGAGAAGAAAAATCCAACGAGAAAATACTTGATGCCTTGGTCTAAAACAATGCCTCCAACGAAAGAAATGTATCAACCTTATGAAGAAAAACTAAAAGAAATCATCAATCGTGCAAATCGAAGTAAAACAATGATAAAACTTCTACAAGAACTAGAAGAAGTAGAAAGTATAGAATTATCAAAAGTAGATAGATTAGAAATAACTACAGAAGAATTATTAGAGAGTAGAGAATTCATAATACCAACAAATGAAATTGAAGAAAGATATCAAAAATTTTTACAGGATATAGATAACGGAAAATACAACATATCTTTAATATCTAGCCTACAAAATGGACTACCAGAAGAAGTAAAAATACTATTAAAAGAAATGAAAACTCTACCAAGGTTTCAACTAGATGAAATGATAACATTAGCTAAACAGGTAATTAAAACCAAAAGAAATCAAATAGGAAAAAGTGATACATCTGCTAAAGATACAGAAAAAAGATTCTTAAAACACTTAGAGACAGCAATTGAAGATATTAGACCTCTAATTTATATAGAAGATGAAGATACTAGGGCATATTTTGATATTTTACAAGTTCTTTTAAATGATGATAGAAATTATGAATATATCAAGAAACTATTAGAAATTGGAGAGTTTAAAAATGCGAGACAAGCTATAAAAATAAAAGAAGGAAAAGGCAGAAAAAAAGTAAGGATTACTGAAAGAAAACATGTCACATTATATATTCTAGATCAATTTATTAAAAACTATAAACTAAAACTACTAAATCAAAAGAAAGATTATATAGAACCAAGTTATTATAAAGAAATATTAAAACAATTTATCAAACAAGGAGCAAGATTAACATCGAGAGAATTAATGGAATATAATCAAAGACTAGAAGAGTTTAGAGAATATATAAAAGGAAAAGGATATCAAAATACAAATCAAATATTACAAGATATTAATGAAATAAATTATATTCATCCTATAACTAAAACTAAGAGTACGCCTAAATCTGAACAAAATAGAATAGATAAAGAACAAACCTATCAATATGCTTTAGACACAGGTGTTGCACAAAATAGGAATCGTAATTATCCTGAATTTATACCAAATGATACAGTTAAAACATTCCAAATGGAAGGCTTAGAGCCTTATGCATTTTCAATAGAGTATCAAATGGATGGCAGTAGAAAAATAGGGGTTCATGTATTAGATACAACAAAAATTGTAAATGAGAATTCAGACTTTTTCAATGATATAAAAGAAGAATCTGAACAGCTTCCTAAATTAGATACTACAAGAATCTATCCTACATATTCTTTTCAAACAGGAATTGGTAACGATAATGAATTATATCACGGTGAAATTACTCCTGCGAATATCTTAATACAAAACTATTTCAGTGAAAGTGACCAAGAACAATATAGAAAATATCCTGAACTAAAAGAAATGGCCAATTGGCTTAGACTATTACAAATAAATGCAGAAACAGAAAATAATGAGTATTTTCAAGGCAGTATGAAGGATTTAATTTCTAGTCATTTATCAAAAAAAATATCAAGTCGTTTAGAAGCAGGAAGAGTTCCCTTCATTTATAAGTCTGTATTACCAAATCAAGAAGAATTAATAGAAAGAAATCATAATAACACATGTGAGATATTATCAAAAATTCCTAAACCAACAGCCCATAGAATTTATGATATTTTAGATCAAAAGGAACCAACATCTACCTATTACATTCCTAATAAGACAGAATTAAGTAAAATAGAAACAAATTCAATGACATTAGAAGGAACATATTTATTAGAAATACTACATAGAATACAAGAACAACGATATAATCCAGACGAAGCAGGAGAAGAGGTAAAAACATTGTTACAAGAGTTAAACAGTAATCATGAATATGTACCATCTTGCTTAAGCAGTCATAATGATAAACAGGTTTATAGAATGGTAAAATCATATAAACAACAACACAAAGGACAAAATTGACAATTGTCCTTTTTAGTATATTTATATATTTTCTAACTTGATAAAATAAGTATCAGCAGCTATACTTTTGTTAGAAAGTGAAGATTATGAAATATAAACTTATTGCAATGGATTTTGATGGGACCTTATTAACAGATGATAAAAAAGTAAGCCCTAAAACAGAAAAAGTATTACGAGAATTAAAAAAAGAAGGTTACTATATCGTTGGAGCAACAGCTAGAACTTTAGATGGATTAAGGGATGTTGTACCAATTGATATGTTTAACTATATTATTATTAACAATGGGGTTTCTATATATAATCCAGAGGAAGACACAGATGAATGGATGGGTTTTTTAAAACAACAAGAAGCAGAAAAAATTACGAAAGCGATAGAAGAATGTGCTACTCAAATAGATATAATATCAGGAAACAAGTACTATATTTATAAACAAAAAAGAAAAGTAATCTACCATTCATAATCGATATCGATTCTGTTAGTGAAGTACATGAAAAAATTGCCAGAATGAATATTTTTCTAAAGCCAGGAGAAGAAGCAAGAAAGCATTATAAATGGATAAGTACTAACTTTCCGGATATTAATTGTTTTGTAATGCAGGACTCAAAAGACGACAGGCAATGGTTAATTATTAATCCACAAAATATAAATAAGTCACATACTTTAAAGCATCTAGGTGACAATCTAGGAGTTTCTTCGGAGGAAATGATTTTCTTTGGAGACGGGCTAAATGATTTGGAGATAATCGAAAGTGTAGGTTTAGGTGTAGCCATGGGAAATGCTCTTCCCGAAGTAAAAGAACAAGCAAAAGCAATAACAACTTCTAATGAAGAAGATGGTATTGCAGAGTTTGTATTAACATTAAAGAAAAAAAGATAAAGTAGCAACTTTACCTTTTTTTTATAAAACTATACTGTCGAACTTCCCGGGGTTCTTTATCTTCTAAAGAATATCCTTTAAAAGTTAACTGCTTCTTCTCATCTTCTAAAATAGCAAAACCAGGCACTGCTAACCCATATGAATTTTTTTGTAGAGAAAAATCACTACAAGTAGTAACAGAAAGATGTTTTTGATTTTTATAAAAAGCATGTCCATGACCAGTTAGAGATAAAAAAGAATTCTCTTCCGATGGGATAAAATCATTAGTTAAAGTAGGATGATTTAAAGATAAAATAGAGTTCCCTAAAGTAACACAACACCGTCCTTCCCCAATAGAAAAAACATCATTTCTTTTTGCTGGAATATGTTCCCATAAATCCATACCAACATCTTCGAATCTTTTTTCATGATTACCATGTATTAAAAATGTAGTAAAGCCCTTAGGATAATGTGTTTCAAAATCAACTAATTGACTATAGCACTCAAAAACAGCACGATTAGGATTATTTCTACTTTTATAATAAAAGCCATGAAATAAATCGCCAAGATTAAAGACTGTATAAATATCATTTTCAGCAAAAAAATCATAAGCACGATAAACATAATCCCAATTCATTTGTGAATGACCAATATGAATATCTGAAACAATTCCAACTTTAGTATCAGTAAGTTGAAATAATGACTTTTTTTTCTGTAAAAGTTTTTTCAAATAAGTAGCTTGTAATAAAGAAAGATTAGAGTAAAGAGCAGACTCAATTAAACCAAGTAATTGTCCTTGTGTTAAATGATAATGTTCCATAAAATCATCAAAATTAGCTAAGTTTACTTTTTTAGCAATTTGTAAATATTGTGTTTTATCCATTTGTTTCACCATCTTTTCCTTATTGTATCATTTATTTGTAGAAAAAATGTCGAAACATAGACATTTAGTTGACGAATTTTAAAAAATTAGTTAGTATAATGTAGCAGGTGAACATATGCAAAACACAGGAATATTATATGCCACAAATAAAGAATATTTAATGATAACGTTATCATCAATGCTTTCATTAATAGAAAATGTAAACGAAAAAGAATTAAACATTTACTTTATGACAGAAAATTTGGACAAACAAGACTACTCATTAATAGAAAAAGTAGTAAAAAAATACCCCAATGTCAATTTATCAATTTATCCAATAGAAGGTTTTCATTTAGAAAAATATGGAATACCAGGCTGGCAAAATACACAGGCAGCTAATGCTAGACTTTTTTTTCAAAGAATATTAGGGAATCAAATAGATGAAATAGAGGAACTATTATATTTAGATTCAGATACCATTGTAGTTGATAATTTGAAAGAATTAAGGGCCTATGATGGTAAAATTCATGCAGTATTAGACAATGCTACACCTTCCTATCTGAATCAACTTGGGGTAGCAAGATATTTTAATTCTGGGGTATTGAGAATCAACACAAATTGGTGGCAAAAAGAAAATTGTGAAGAAAGAATAATAAAATTTGTTCGAGATAATCCTACTAAAAAATTAACTTATCCAGATCAAGATATATTAAATTATGTATTAGGGGAAGAAATAGAAGAGATACCAATGAGTTATAATCTACCACCATCGGTTAGTATGATGGAAGGAATAACCCTTGATTTATATTGTAAAAAAATAAAAAGAGATACAGCAGAAATAATAGCTGCAAAAAAAGCCCCTAAAATATTACATAGTTATGGATTATTAGGAATAAAACCATGGACAGATAATGAAGTTAACCCATATAATGATATATTTAGAAGATATTTATATAAAGTAAATCCTGAGTTTGAACTACAAGAGTTGGATTCAATGAAAAAACTTTTATCCACAAATCCAAGATTGTTTAATAGTCTTTTCTTATTAAAAAGCTATACTCCAGAATGCCTGCAAGGAATAGTAAAAAAAACAGCCCTAACTTTCTATAAGCAAAAAAAAACTAATCGAAATAAAAAATAATAAAATAAAAAACACTCTACTTATTTTCGGTAGAGTGTTTTTCAGCAGAATGTTCTAATGTTAATACTTTAGTATATGGAATCTCATAGCTTTTATCAAAATCCATAATATCATTGATACCATTATTTAAAAAACAAGTATCTACAGAGTATTCATTAACAATTGCTAATCGCAATGGGTTAAGAGATACATATAGCATCTGCTGACCCGAAGACTTTTTGTTTTTTAAGTATAGTTCCATTTCTATTCTATCTAACTCAGGAACAAATTCAACTGCTTTAGTATGAATCGATGATGTGTCAGAAGTAAAATACTCTTCAGGAACATCCTCATCTAATAGTAATAAATCATAGCTACCTTGAATTAAATTAGAATGATCTTGTCTCATAATTCGCCTCCTTGCGTGTTCTTCCATTATAGATAAAAGGAAGAAAAAAGTAAAGTACTTTTATAATTGCATAAACTGTAATACTTTCTTGCATTGTTAGTCATAAAATGCTAAAATAAAAAGCCGAAAGAAAGGAACGAAGTTATGAATAATGCTTATAAATATTCTTCTCTAGCAAAACAAATGTATGAAAGAATAGAACAAACACTAACAGCGGAAAGTAAAAGTAAGGATCAATTAATAACATTAAAAGAGATAAGAGAAATCTTAAAAGAAAATAGAGAGTTATTATGGTATCATCCTATTTATAATGATAACGGAATGTTTTATTTACAAGGGATGAAAACGCCAAGTAGTAGTTATCTGCATTTAGAGACCAGCAATCCATATCTTCCAGAAGATATAACTGTATATTTTGATATGGATATAGAAAGTGCTTGCATGTCAATAAACACTAGAAATGACTATTTAAACTTAAAAGTTCAAAGATTATTAAGAGACCAATACCTAGAACATAATCCCTGGGCAAGGCAACATAGAATACCAAATTTAAGTGAACCATTAAATAAGCTTACTTTTCCTAGAAGTCAGTTTAATCAAATGGAAAAAGAACTAATAAAAATAAGAACAAGATGAAAGTAAAAGTAAAACAAGAAATGACAAGTACTTTCTTGTTTTATTATGTAATAAATGCTAGAATATTTCCGTGAGATATAAACAAATATATTATTCGGTCAGTATAAAAAAGGAGGGAAAAATATGTTTAAATTAGTATCCAAATTTAAGCCTTCCGGAGATCAACCAGAAGCTATAAAAGAGCTAGTAGAAGGTATTAAAGAAGGAAAAAAAGAACAAGTTCTACTAGGAGCAACAGGTACCGGAAAAACATTTACAATTGCGAATGTAATCAAAGAAGTAAATAAACCAACATTAGTACTTGCTCACAACAAGACTTTAGCAGGCCAGCTTTATTCAGAACTAAAAGAATTATTTCCTGAAAATAGAGTTGAGTACTTTGTATCATACTATGATTATTATCAACCAGAGGCCTATGTACCATCAACAGATACCTATATAGAAAAGGATTCATCAATTAATGACGAGATTGATGAATTGCGTCATGCTGCGACTAGTAGTTTATTATCTCGTGATGATGTTATCGTTGTTGCTAGTGTTTCTTGTATTTATGGTATTGGAGAAGTAGAAGAATATAGAAATAAAATGCTAACTCTATCTGTTGGAGAAGAAGTAGAAAGAAATGAAATATTAACAAAGTTAGTAGATATGATGTATGAAAGAAATGATTTGGATTTTAAGAGAGGAACTTTTAGAGTACGTGGAGATATTGTAGAAATTATTCCTGCTTATCAAAATACAACAGGATATCGAGTAGAATTTTTTGGTAATGAAATTGACAGAATCAGTGAAATCGACACTCTAACAGGAGCAATCATTTCTAACAAAAAGAATGTTAGTCTTTTCCCTGCGAGCCACTTCGTAGTTAGTGATGATAAGTTAAAAGCTGCTATTGTACGTATTAAAGAAGAGTTAAAAGATAGATTACAAGAATTAAAGGAAAATAATAAACTATTAGCAGCAGAACGACTAGAGCAAAGAACAAATTATGATATTGAAATGTTAGAAGAAACAGGTTTTTGTTCTGGTATTGAAAACTATTCAGCACCAATGGCTGGTAGAAAAAAAGGAGAAACTCCAACGACATTAATGGACTTCTTTCCAAAAGATTATTTATTAGTGGTAGACGAATCTCATGTTACCCTACCACAGGTTAGAGGAATGTATAATGGAGATAGAGCTAGAAAGATGAATCTTGTAGAGTATGGATTCCGTCTTCCAAGTGCACTTGATAACAGACCGTTAAAATATGATGAATTTGAGAAAAAGATTAATCAAGCTATCTATGTGTCTGCTACTCCTGGAGATTTAGAATTAGAACATACAGGAGGAAAATTTGTAGAACAAATTATTCGTCCGACAGGACTACTAGATCCAACAATTGAAGTAAGAAAAACAGAAGGACAAATTGATGACTTAGTAGGAGAAATTAAAGATAGAATTGAAAAGAATGAAAGAGTATTAGTAACAACATTAACTATCCGTATGTCAGAAGAACTAACAAATTACCTAAAGGAACTAGATATCAAAGTAGCATATCTTCATTCGGAAATTAAAACGTTAGAAAGACTACAAATTATTCATGACCTACGTGTTGGAAAGTATGATGTAGTAGTAGGAATTAACTTGTTGCGTGAAGGTATTGATATTCCTGAAGTATCACTTATTGCGATATTAGATGCAGATAAAGAAGGATTCTTACGTAGTACTAGAAGTTTAATTCAAACAGTAGGGCGTTGTGCAAGAAATGCAAATGGCCATGTCATTATGTATGGAGATAAAATTACAGACTCTATGAAAGAAACCATAGAAGAGACTGCAAGACGTAGAAAGATTCAAGAAGAGTATAATGAGAAACATGGAATTATTCCTCAAACAATTAATAAGGAAATTAGAGAAGTAATTAGTAACGTAGATGAAAAAGCTGCAGAAAAACCAAAGAAGATGACCAAGAAAGAATTCGCAAAGACAGTAGATGCAATAGAACAAGAAATGAGAGAAGCAGCAAAAGCCTTAGACTTCGAACGTGCTATGGAATTACGTGATATCTTATTTGAAATGAAAGCAGGTAATTAATATGAATAGTATATTGTTAAGAGAATTAAAAACGAAAGAAGAAGTGCATGAAATATTCCATCGTCAAACAGAACATGATTTAACAGAATTAGCAAAAATTATTGAAAGAGATTATCCAGAGGATATATTACTAGATTTTAATTTAGAAGAATATTGGTTGAAAGCAACACCGATTTCATTGAATCAAGGTAAAAAGTATTCGATAGGTGATAAACCAGATTATAAATTAATAAGGCAAGAAGAATTAAAAGTTTTAGATCACTATGTGACATTAAAAATATTAGAGAGTCTAGCACAAAAAGATTCTATATTAAAAGTACTTTTTAATAAAGAAGATTTAGAGATATTTACCTCTGGAAATACAGAAAAATATGAAGAAAGAAAAGATTCTCTATATACCAGTGAAGAAATCAAAGAAATACTAAAATGTGACGAATTTGCACCTTCAAGAGTTCATTTTATTATGAATGGAATAAAATCATGTAGACTATGTGACGTTATTAGTACATACTTAGATCATGATACTCCGTTCACAACCAGAATCTATCTGTCACCCAACGCATTTTATACAAATCAATTAGACCATAATGGGAAGAAAGAATGGATGTGGGCAGTATACGATTATATAGACTTTTATGGTGACCAAGAGGGAACAAAAACTATACCATATGGTAAGAAAAAAGGACAAAAGAAGAATTGATAAATATAAAAAAAGTATATATAGAAATAACAAATTGTTGTAACTTAAATTGTTCTTTTTGTTCCCCTGTGAAAAAAGAGAAAAGATTTATGACCGAAGAGGAGTTTGAACGTATTCTAAAAGAAGTATCAAAAGTAACAAAAGTTATCTATCTTCATGTGAAGGGAGAACCATTACTGCATCCTAAAATAATAAAATTTCTAAATTTAGCGGAAAAGTATAACCTAAACGTAAACCTTACAACCAATGGAACATTATTTCCTAAATTAGCAGATAAATTAAAAGATTGTAAGGCATTACATAAAATAAATTTTTCTCTCCATTGTGAACAAAATATTCCAAACTATGAAGAAGAAATATTTAAAAATGTAGAGAAACTATCCCCAGATACTGTGATTATTTACAGGTTATGGACATTAAAAGATAATAAGTTAGATAAAAAGTCCACAAAAACAGTGGAAAAACTAAAAGCTTATTATCATTTATCCACAGAAACAGTGGAAAAATTAAAAACAGAAAATAACGTAAAAGTTTCTTCCACAATATATGTGGATAAAGATAATGAGTTCCAATGGCCAGAAATTACAAGTCACAAAAGCTGTGGGTATTGTCATGCGCTAAAAACGCAAATCGCGATATTAGTAGATGGAACGGTAGTACCATGTTGCCTTGATAGTAATGGAATCATCAATTTAGGAAATATCTATAAAGAAACCATAGAAAAAATACAAACTAAAGAAAGATACAAAAACCTAAAAAAATCTTTTCAAGATAGAAAGCCTTGTGAAGAATTATGCAAATCATGTACTTTTAAATTGAAAAAATGATAATTACAATTCGGTGAAATAAACCAATATGGTATACTTATCTAAAAGTAGGGTGATAATACATGTATAATTGGAATTATATCAATAGCTTTAGAGCGAGTTATCCAAGTGACAAAAAATATCGAGAGATATTAGAGAATCCTAAGTTATTAAATATGTTAGAAAAAGAGTATCTAGCTAAATATAGTATGGATGCGGATGTTTACTATTTAGCTTTAAAAGAATCACTAGATCATTATGTAGCAATGAAAATTGCTAAAGATAAAAGGTTTACAGAAACAGAAGAGTTTAAAAATTATGCACAATATTTGAAAAGACTTGTACAACAAAACAAAGAAAATTATATGGGAATAGCATTATATATAGAACCAAGTATTAATATTGTTTTTAATTACTTAGATGAAGAAACACTAAACCAAATATATCCCAATAATGTGTTAAAAAGTCATCGCGAATATAACAAAAGAATATATGATAGAATTTTTAGAAAGTTAGAAGAAAATGCAATGGTAACATCAGAAGAGTTATCCTTGGCGAGTATTTATCTAGATAATGTCAAAGACTTTAAAAGTGGAAGATATGAAACATATATAAAGTATATCTTTAGTCATCTAGATTCTATTAAATCAACCCCAGAATTAGCATCCGCCATTCTTTCTTTTTTACCCCACTTTTATAAAGAAGGAACAGAAAATACTAGAACATTTATTGGTGGAAAAGATCGAGGAAATCCCATCAACTGGGCACATAGCATGGGTCTACACGGGTATACTTGCTTTGACTATAATGTCATTAATGCTATGAAACTGAATTCTTCTGCTTCTGCCAACAGTTCAAGAACTTTTCAAGAAAAAGATTTAATTTTTTTACTATTTGTAGAGAACCATGAATTATCTCATCAAAGACAGGTGGTACAAACAAAAAATGAAGAAAGTTTTGAAGGAGCATCATATGAGTTGAATCAGATGCTACGAAGCACTTTTAATGATTATAGAAATAACCACGATAGTGATGAAATAGAGATAGATGCAGATGAAAGAGGATGGAAGAAAACAAGACAGTTCCTATCGAAATATTATAATGGAAAAGACAAACAAGAATTAATGACAAAATGTTTTAAGAATGCACAAGCTGTAAATTGCAGAAGATCTTTTTCTGTAAAAATAAATCCTGTTACAAAAAAGGCATATAGATATATTGATTATGATATAAAGCACTTGTTAGAAGCAATCAAAACAAATCCTGAGAGCCTACAACAGTATCCTCATCTTGCAGCAATATTGACTACTTCTGGACAAATAAATATAGACTACCTTTTCAACAATGTAATTACTCCAACCCCTGCAGGAAGAGAATTTTGTAATTTTATTTTAAACAATATTCCAGAACAAGTAGTAATAGCTGCTATAAACAGTGGAAAATATACAGCTAGACAAGTAAATAATCTAATAGAAAATTTTGTACAAGTTCCTCACTATAATGCACTAACCATGCGTGATTTAAAAAAGACAGATTTAAATACATTTAAAGACACAGTTTCACGATATAAAATAGAAGAAAATGGAATGTTAGATAGAGTATATAATAGTTACTTTATTGAATGCTCCCAACAATTAATGAAATTTTCAACAATACTAGAGGTAGCAAAGAAAAAATATGATTATTTTGACCAATCATACGTAGATAGCTTATATAGATTTTTTATAGAACATTATTATGTAGAAATGTTAGAAAATATAGAAAGACCAAATATGGAATCAATTAGTCAAGTAATGACAAAGTATCAACAATCAGACAATAAAATTTTAATTTATTTAGCCAAATATACAATGAGTTATTTAAATAGAAATACAAATCAAGCAAATCAGAGCTTCGCACAAGCATCAGATAAACAGGATATAAACAATCAATTAAACGATATGTTAACAAGTATGGATAATAATATAGTAGGATCAAAAGAGCCTACTACAACAAAAAAATAAACTAAAAAAGAAAACAGTGATTAAAAAAAGTAATTGTTTTCTTTTTTTTGTTCGATTGACGAACAAATGTTTTTTGCTATAAAATATTAATGCAAAACTTGAGTAAAAAAAATAAAAAATATGGTATAATATGTGGCAGGTGAAGTATATGGATAAAATTATTGTAAAAGGTGCAAGAGAAAACAATTTAAAAAATATAAATATAGAGTTACCAAAGAATAAACTTATTGTTATGACTGGAGTATCAGGAAGTGGAAAGAGTAGTCTCGCTTTTGATACAATTTATGCCGAAGGACAAAGAAGATATGTAGAAAGTTTATCTGCTTATGCTAGACAATTTTTAGGCGGTAGTGAGAAGCCAGATGTAGATAGTATTGAAGGCTTATCACCTGCAATTAGTATTGATCAAAAAACAACAAATAACAATCCTAGATCAACTGTTGGAACAGTAACAGAAATATATGATTACCTAAGACTAATTTTCGCAAGAGTTGGAGTTCCATATTGCCCAAATCACAATATCCCAATATCAAGTCAAAGTGTAGAAGAAATGACAAATAAAGTATTAGAATACGAAGAAGGAACTAAGATAATTATTATGGCTCCTGTTGTTCATGGTGAAAAAGGTACTCAAAAAGATTTGTTAGAAAGTCTACGCAAAGAAGGTTATATTAGAGTTCGTGTAGATGATGAGATGATGGATTTATCTGATGATATTACATTAGATAAGAATAAAAAACATAAAATAGACGTAATAATAGATCGACTAATTATTAAAGAAGGAATAAGATCAAGACTGTTCGAAGCAATCGAGTCCGCGACTAAATTAGCAGAAGGAAAAGTAGTAATAGATGTATTAGGAGAAAATAAAAAAGAAATCGTTTTATCTGAATCATTTGCCTGCCCTTACTGTGAGTTCTCTTTACCAGAGTTAGAACCAAGAATATTTAGTTTTAATGCTCCGTATGGAGCTTGTCCGGATTGTAAGGGGTTAGGAATAAAGTTACAAATTGATGCAGATTTAATTATTCCCGATAAAGACAAATCTATTGCATCAGGATGTATAAAAACATTAACAGACGACCCAGAAGGACTAGATTATCAAAAACTAGAATGCGTTTGTAAACATTATAAAATAGATATGACAAAACCATGGAAGAGTCTAACTAAAAAACAACAAAACGTAATTCTTTACGGTTCGGATGAAGTAATTCATTTCCAATATTCTTCAAAGAGCGGAAATAAATATAATAGTAGAGATTTCTATGAAGGTATTATTAACAACTTAGAAAGAAGATATATGGAAACAAGTTCTACATGGATTAGAGAATGGTTAGAAAACTACATGGTAGAGCATACTTGTGAAACTTGCCATGGTGCAAGACTAACAGATGATGTGTTATCAGTAAAACTAAATGGAAAAAATATTTATGAAGTAACACAAATGAGTATTAAAGAATTAATTCCTTTCTTTGATAATTTAGAATTATCAGAAGAGAAGAAAGAAATTGCTAAACTTGTTATTAAGGAAGTACAAGATCGCCTACACTTCTTAAAAAATGTAGGTTTAGAATATTTAACATTAAGCAGAAGTGCAGGAACATTATCAGGTGGAGAAGCACAACGTATCAGATTAGCAACACAAATAGGTTCACACTTAACAGGTGTTCTATATGTATTAGACGAACCAAGTATCGGTCTTCATCAAAGAGATAATGAAAAACTAATTAATTCAATGTTAGAGATGAGAGATTTAGGGAATACTTTAATCGTAGTAGAACATGATACTGATACAATGCTTGCTTGTGATTATTTAGTAGATATCGGTCCAGGCGCAGGAGACCACGGTGGAAAAATAGTAGCAGCTGGAACTCCAGAAGAAGTAATGAAAAACGAAAATAGCTTAACAGGACAATACTTGAGTGGTAAGAAATGTATCGAAGTTCCAAAAACAAGAAGAAAAGGAAATAAGAAGTTCCTAAAGATAAAAGGAGCAGAAGAACATAATCTAAAAAATATTGATGTGGATATTCCTCTTGGAACATTTACTTGTGTAACTGGAGTATCAGGAAGTGGAAAAAGTAGTTTAATAAATGAAATTCTTTGTAAAGCAGTGGCATCTAAATTATATAGTTCTAAAGAAAAACCAGGAAAACATAAGAAAATTTTAGGATTAGATAACATTGATAAACTGGTTGCGATTTCTCAAAACCCAATAGGAAGAACTCCAAGGTCTAATCCAGCTACATATACTGGAGTATTTGATGACATTCGCACTTTATTCACAACAACAAAAGAAGCTAAAATGTATGGTTTTGAAAAGAATCGTTTCTCATTTAATGTAAAAGGTGGCCGCTGCGAAGCTTGCCGTGGAGATGGTGTAAAGAAAATAGAAATGCACTTTTTACCAGACGTTTATGTGCCATGTGAAGTATGCCATGGAACAAGGTATAATAGAGAAACTTTAAACATAAAGTATAAGGGAAAAAATATTGCCGAAGTATTAGATATGAGAGTAACGGAAGCATTAGAATTTTTCTCAAATGTACCGAAGATAAAAAATAAATTACAAGTATTAGAAGATGTAGGATTAGGATATATTAAGTTAGGACAAAGTGCCCCAACTCTATCAGGTGGAGAAGCAGAACGTGTAAAACTTGCCAAAGAATTACAAAAGAAAGCAACAGGTAAAACTTTATTTGTCTTAGACGAGCCAACAACTGGTCTTCACACTGATGACATCAAGCGATTGCTTGCAATTTTACAGAAAATAGTGGATAATAAAGATACGGTAGTAGTGATTGAGCATAATTTAGATGTTATTAAAGTCGCTGACTATATTATAGATTTAGGACCAGAAGGTGGAGATGAAGGTGGACAAATCGTTGCCACGGGTACACCAGAAGAAGTAGCCAAAGTAAAAGAATCTTATACCGGACAATTCTTAAAGAAAATATTATAAAAAACGAGGTAAGATATGGAAAAAGTAGCTCTAGATTTAGGACCAATTCAAATATACTGGTATTCTATATTTATTTTTATTGGAATGCTAGTTGCTTGCTTTTTAATTTATAAAGAAGCAAAAAAAAGAGACATTGAAGAAGATTTTTTAGTAAACCTTACCTTTAATACCATTATCATAGGAATCATTGGAGCTAGACTTTACTACGTCCTTTTTAACCTTTCTTACTATCTAGATAACCCTGTGGAAATTTTTCAAATATGGAATGGAGGACTAGCAATCCATGGCGGGATTATTGCCGGACTTCTATTTATTATTTATTATTGCAAAAAGCATGAAGTGAATTTATGGAAAATGCTAGATATTATCGTAGTTGGACTAATTATTGCTCAAGCAATCGGAAGATGGGGAAACTTTTTCAACAGCGAAGCTTATGGCCCAATAACAACATCAGCACATTTAAAATCACTTGGCATACCGCAATTTATAATTGATGGAATGTATATTTTAGGAGAATATCGTCAGCCTACTTTCTTTTATGAATCGGTATGGTGTCTCTTTGGTTTTTTAGCAATGCTAATAATACGTCAATATAAATATTTAAAAATAGGACAATTAACAAGCTTTTATTTGATTTGGTATGGAATAATTCGATTTATGATAGAGGCTATGAGAACAGATTCACTAATGCTGGGTCCACTAAAAATAGCTCAATTAGTATCTTTAGTGTTCATAGTTTCTGGAATTATAATTTTAATAAGAAGTGCGAAAACTAATCAAAAAAAGTTATATAATGTATAATGAGGAGGAAAAAATGCATAAGAAAGTTGTAATCTTTGGTGGAGGAACTGGTTTATCTTATCTGTTAAAAGGCCTAAAAGATTTTCCAATAGATATTACATCAGTAATTACTGTTTCTGATAGTGGAAAGTCAACAGGAAAATTACGGAAAGAATTTAATACTCCAGCTGTAGGAGATATTAGAAAAGTAATTACGGAATTATCAGAGATTGATGAACCAATCAAAAAAATGATGGAATATCGCTTTCATACTTCAAGTGATTTAGATGGTCATGCAACAGGAAACTTAATTTTAACCTCTTTATTAGATATCACGGGCTCTCTAAAAGAATCAATTTTTTCACTAAGTAAATTATTAGATGTAAAGCATACTGTATTACCAATTTCTGAAGATTCATCATTAACTTTGATAGGGATCGATAAAGACGGAAATATTATAGAAGGTGAGGATAAAATAACAAAATCACATCATAAATTTGAAAGAATTTGTTATAAACAAGAACCTAACGTATTGCCAGAAGTAATTACTGCAATAGAGCAAGCAGACTTAATCATTTTTAGTATGGGAAGTTTATACACAAGTATTTTGCCAAATATCATTTGTAAAGATGTACAAAATGCATTAGCTAAAACCCCAGCACCTATAATGTATTTATGCAATTCGGTAACTCAACCTGGAGAAACAGATGACTTTACTGTAGGAAATCATGTTGAAATGTTAAATAGACATTTAGAAACTCGTAAGATAGATGTTGTAATCGCTAGTAATTCTGAAATTGATAAAAAAATAGCAGAAAAATATTATACAGAAGAATATAAGACTCCTGTAAAAATAGATGAAAAATATTTAAAAAAAATAGGCGTAGAATTAATAGCTGCAGATTTGATTACAATTGAAGATAATACCATTAGACATAATAGTTTAAAATTAAGTACTATAATTTTTAACTATTTAATGAGGTAATAATATGTCATATACAACACAGATAAAAGAAGAAATTTCTAAAAATATGGGTTCTAAGTCCGAAATGATTGCAGAATTATCAGGTTATATCAGAAATAATGGTCACTATACTTCAAACGGATTTCAATTAACAACAGAAAATCCTATAATATGCGAAAGAATAGAAAAACAACTAGAAGTATTATACGAAGTAAAAATAAAAAAAGAAATAAAAGACAGCTTAAACTTTAGTAAAAAAGATTTATTTGTTTTAACTATCGAAGAAAAAACATCATTCATTTTAACAGATATTGGTTATCAGGATGAACAAGGAAATTATCTTGAACGACCACCACAATATATTGTAGGTGCAAATGAAGAAATCAGAGCTTATTTAAAAGGAGTGTTCTTAAGTTCTGGTAGCATTAACGATCCTAAAACATCAAGATATCATATGGAATTATTAATAGAAGAATCTACAGAGGCGGTTTTTGTACAAAAACTATTAAATCTATTTGATTTAAATGTAAAAATACTCACAAGAGATAAAGGTTATATGCTATACATTAAAGAAGCAGATAAAATTAGTGATTATTTAAAACTAATCAAAGCAAATAATGCAGTTTTATATTTTGAAAATCAAAGAATTTATCGCAATAAAAAAAATCAAGCAAATCGTTTGAATAATTGTGAACAAGCCAATATAGATAAAGTAGTTGCAACAGCGACAGCCCAGTTAGATGATATTACAATAATTGAAGAAAATCTAGGTACAAGTCTATTAGATGAAAAGACGCAAGAAGCATTAGAATATAGAAAAAAATATCCAGAAGCTTCTTTAAAAGAATTGAGTGAGATTATTACAATAGAAACAGGAAGCCCTATAACAAAATCAGGGCTAAACCATAGATTCCGTAAAATCAAAGAGTTAGCTACTAGATTTAAAGAATTAGACAAAAAATAGAACTTATATTAAGTTCTATTTTTTATTACTTTATCAATCAATCCGTATAAAACAGCTTCCTCTGTATCTAAATAATAGTCTCTTTCCGTATCTTTTTCTATTTTGCGCAAAGAATTTTTTGTGTTTTTAGCTAAAATTTTATTCAAACGCTTTCGAAGTAAAATAATTCTATCAGCAGCAATTTTAATATCGCTAGCCTGTCCTTCAGCCCCACCTAATGGTTGATGAATCATAATGTCGGCATTAGGCAAAGCATATCTTTTGCCCGGAGTACCACTAGAAAGTAAGAAAGCACCCATACTAGCGGCCATACCTATACAAATTGTAGAGACATCACTAGCAATAAATTGCATAGTATCATAAATAGCAAAACCAGAAGAAACAATGCCTCCAGGAGAATTAATATAAATAGAAATATCATCATGATTAATAGAATCTAAGTAAAGTAAGGAAGCAACAACAGTATTTGCTAAAGAATCATTAATTTCTCCACTAATAAAAATGATACGCTCTTTCAATAATCTAGAAAAAATGTCATAACTGCGTTCACCATCAATCTCTTTATCAACAACAACAGGAACTAAACTCATGTCAATCACCTAATTTTAGTATAGGTGTAAAGCAATCAAAATATGCATATTGTAAAACGACAAAGTATGATACAATAATAAGAGAAAATAAAGAGGGTGACACTAATGATTGAAACAATAGAGGTAGAAATAAAAGGAAAGAAATATCAAATGAGTAAAGGGATGTCTTTAGAAGAGATATCTGCAGAATTTCAAAAAGATTTCAAATATCCAATTTTAATAGCAAAGGTAAATAATAGATTAAGAGAACTTACCAAGACGATAGAAGAAGACTCTATGATTGAGTTTTTGGATTTAACATCAAAAGAGGGAAATAGTACACATATTAGTGGGCTTACTTATGTTTTATTGTATGCGATAAAAAAATTATTTGGAGAAGATGCAGATATTATTGTCCAACATTCTCTAGATAAAGGGATATATATAGAGACAACATTTAAGCTAACAGAAAATAGAGTTAAAAATATAAAAGAAACAATGAAAAAGATAATTGAAGCAGATACTCCAATTATCAGAAGTACAGTAGATAGAACAGAAGCAATAAAATATTTTAAAAGTAAAAATGATGCATCAAAAGCAGGTGTTCTATCATATACAACAAATGGATATGTTACTTTATACAGATTAGGAAACTATTATAATTATTTTTACAATCAAATGCCCACATCTACTGGAAGAGTAAAGGATTTTGATTTAACCTATGTAAAAGAGAATGGCTTTATATTACAATTCCCAACAGTATTCCAACCAGATAAAATACCAGTATATAAGCATCACCCACATATGTTCGAAGTTTTTCAAGAATATAGAGACTGGGCTAAAATCATAGGTGTAGAAAATTCGGTTGATTTAAATAGATTAGTATCTTTAGGAAAAATAAATGATTTGATTCGTATTGATGAGACTCTTCAAAGTAACCGTTTATTAAATCTAGCTAAAGAAATCAATAAAAGAAGAAAAGATATCAAGATAGTTTTAATGGCAGGACCATCATCTTCAGGAAAAACAACAACTTCTAGAAAGTTAAGAATGTATTTAGAGAGTTTTGGATTACATCCACGAGTATTGTCTATGGATGATTACTTTGTAGAGCGAAATGAAAACCCAATGGATGAAAATGGAAATCCAGATTATGAATGCTTAGAAGCTATTGATTTAAAATTGTTTGATAAACAAATAGAAGAGTTATTAAATGGAAAAACAATTAAAGTTCCAACATATAATTTCCCTTTAGGAACAAAAGAATATAAAAAAGAAATGAGTTTAGGAGAAGAAGATATTTTATTAATAGAAGGCATTCATGCCCTAGACTCAAAAATCTTAACTAATATACCAAGAAACAAAAAATATAAAATTTACATATCTGCATTAACTGAATTAAATATTGATAATCATAATAGAGTATCTACAGCAGATAATAGAATGTTAAGAAGAATGGTTCGCGATAATCGCACCAGAAATAATAATGTAGAACATACTTTAAAAGCGTGGCATAGTGTAAGAAAAGGAGAAGAAAAATATATTTTTCCTTACCAGGATGATGCTGATTTCACCTTCAATTCCGCATTGATTTATGAAATAGGCGTATTAAAGACATATGTAGAACCATTATTATATGCAGTAGCACAAGACTCCCCATATTATGCAGAAGCAAAAAGATTAATTGAGTTTTTAAGATTATTCTTACCAATCCCAGCAGACGTAATTCCGCAAGATTCAATATTAAGAGAGTTTATTGGTGGAAGTTGTTTCCACGAATAGTAGAAAAGGAAAATAAAAACTATTATTTGCATACAAACTCAGCATACATTTAATAAAATATCCACAAAATATGTGGATATTTTTTACTAATAGGAAATTTTCTTCTCTAAAAAATAAAATAATTAATAAAACTAGTTAGATAGAGAACAAATGTAAGTTTAGGAGAAATAAGTAGAGTATCAGAATACAAATCTAATAAGTATGGAAAGAAATATATTCAAATAGATAGTTATTATCCAAGTAGTCAGATATATAGTAAATGTGGATATAAGAATGAAAAAGTAAAAAAGGTAAGTGTAAGGTCTAAAATGTGTAAGTAATCATGATAGAGATTATAATGCTAGTTATAATATATATAAGAAAGATAAGAACAAACCTATGCAGCGACTATCGGATGTTAAGCCTGTGGAGAAGTAGTATTACCTAGTCTGTGAAGCAGGAAACTTGGAAGGTGGCAACCAAGACGAATTAAGATTACTTAATTCTTTTGTTCTGACAAAAAAGTGTCAAAAGAAGAGGAATATATTGAAACAAAAAATAGAAAACTATATAATGAGAATATAGGAGGGATTATATGGTAAGAGTTGCAATTAATGGATTCGGAAGAATCGGAAGACTTGCATTTCGTTTAATGGAAGAAGATCAAGAATTTGAAGTTGTAGCAATTAACGACTTAACAGATGCTGAACAATTAGCATATTTATTAAAGTATGATACAAATCACAGAAACTATAGAATTGATGAAATTCATAGCGAAGGTGACAATATTGTAGTAGGTGATAGAAGCATAAAAATTTATGCGGAAACAGATCCTGCAAATTTACCATGGAAAGAGTTAGATGTTGACGTAGTATTAGAATGTACTGGTAAATTTACATCAGAAGAAAAGGCTATGGCACACATCAACGCAGGAGCTAAAAAAGTAATTATCTCTGCACCTGCAAAAGGTGATATTAAAACAATTGTTTATAATGTTAATCATATGATTTTAACAGGAGATGAAAAGATAATTTCAGCGGCAAGTTGTACTACCAACTGCCTTGCCCCAGTAGTAGATGTATTAGATAAAGCTTTTGGTATTGTAAAGGGATATATGACTACAGTTCATGCCTATACAAACGATCAAGCCACTTTAGATGTACCTCATAAAAAAGGAATTAAAGCACGTCGTGGTAGAGCGTGTGCTGCTAATATCGTTCCAGCATCTACTGGTGCAGCATCTGCAATTGGAAAAGTTTGCCCTAACTTAGACGGAAAATTAGATGGAGCAGCAATGCGTGTACCTGTACCAACAGGATCAGTAATTGATTTAGTTCTTGAATTTGAAAAGAATACAACTGCAGAAGAAATTAATAGAGTATTAAAAGAAGCACAAAATGAAACCTTACAATATACAGATGACCCAATTGTTTCAAGCGATGTAATTGGAAGACATTGCGGTTCATTAGTAGATGGATTATCAACTAGTGTTCTAGAAGTAGAAGGAAAACAATTAGCAAGAGTTGTTTCTTGGTATGACAACGAAATGAGTTATACTGCACAAATGGTAAGAACTGCTAAATACTTAATGGAGCAATAAAAAAGAAGGCAACTTCTTTTTTTTCATTAAAAAAAATGATATACTGAATATAGATAGGAGAAGGTAGCCATGAAGACAATAAAAGATATAAATTTAGAAAATAAAAAAGTATTAATTCGTTGTGACTTTAACGTTCCAATGAAAGAAGGAAAAATAGTAGATGATACAAGAATTACTGCAGCATTGCCTACGATTCAATACGCATTAGAACAAAATGCAAAAGTAATTTTATTCTCACATTTAGGAAGAGTAAAAGAAGAAGCAGATTTAGCAAAAAATAATTTAGTTCCTGTTGCTAAAAGATTAGAAGAATTATTAAATCAGTCAGTAACATTCATTGAAGAGACTCGTGGAGAAAAGTTAGAAAATGCTATTAATAACATGAAAGAAAAAGATGTAATCTTAGTACAAAATACAAGATATGAAGACTTAGATGGCAAAAAAGAAAGTAAAAATGATCCAGAGTTAGGAAAGTACTGGGCATCTCTAGGTGACGTATTTGTTAATGATGCTTTTGGTACAATTCATAGAGCACATGCATCTAATGTAGGAATCGCTTCTCACTTAGACTCTTGCATTGGATTCTTAATTGAAAAGGAATTAAATGCCTTACAAGAATTAGATAATCCAGAGCATCCATTTATAGTCGTACTAGGTGGAGCAAAAGTTGCTGATAAAATTGGTGTAATTGAAAATCTAGTAAAAAAAGCAGACAAAATTTTAATTGGTGGAGGAATGGCTTTCACATTCTTAAAAGCAGAAGGATATGAAATAGGGAATTCTTTATTAGATGAAGAAAATATAGACTTCTGTAAAAGCATTGTAAAAGAATATCCAAACAAAATTGTACTACCAGTAGATGTAGCTGTAGCAACAGAATATAGTGAAAAAGAAGAGTATAAAGTAAAAGATATTAGCAATTTAGAGTATAATGAAATGGGATTAGATATTGGTCCTAATACAGAGGCTTTATTTGAAAACTATCTAAAAGATGCAAAAATTGCTGTTTGGAATGGCCCTTTAGGAGTATATGAATTTGAAAAGTATAAACAAGGAACAAATCATGTTTTACAATTTATAGTAGATAATAATATTAAAGTTATATTAGGTGGAGGGGATATTGTTGCTGCAGCCTCTACTTCAGGATATAAAGATAAAGTTTACCATGCTTCTACCGGAGGAGGAGCCACATTAGAATATCTAGAAGGAAAAACTCTACCAGGATTGGAAGCTATAAAGTAAAATGAGAGAACAAGTGGTTGTTGCCAGTCCATATAATAATGAACATATAAAATTAATAGAAGAGTATGAAACTAGAAACGGTTTAAAGAATTCAACTTCAGAATATTTGCAAAAGACAAGAAATATGATGTCTGAAATTGACTATAAACAACTAGAACAAGAACGACCAGAGATTTTGAAAACCTTATTTATTCAAAGTGATGAACAGATAATAACAGTAGCTCATTTAATGGGAGAAAAAGATAGAAAAGTGTGTCAAATGACAATAGATAATACAGCTTCCTCAAAATGGCAAGAAAAAATGTTACAAGAAGCTGAAAATTTTGCATTTACTACTTTAGGTATGGAGGAAGTGGTGTTGCTACAAGAAGAAGGAACACGTATTCCAACAACATATTTTTCTAATCATGGCTTTGAGGATTTAGGAGTAGAATCTGGAATGCAAATATATATGAAGTCAAGAAATATAGAGAAAAATAGCGCTTATCAAATGTAGAAGGAATTGATAAAATGATCATAGCATTAAATAATAAATGTAATTTAACAAAAGAAGACTTTCTAACTTATCAAAAAGAATTAGAAACAATAGAAAAAAGCTCAAAAATAATACTATGCCCTACGAATATATTTATTGGAATAGTAAATTTATCAAATATAGAATTAGGAGCTCAAAATGTAAGCAGCACAGAATGTGGAGCTTATACTGGAGAAGTATCGGCATTACAATTAAAATCAATGGGAGTAAAATACTGTATTGTAGGTCATTCAGAAAGAAGAAAATATCAACAGGAAACGAACAAAGAAATTAATGAAAAAGTTAAAAACCTATTACGTGAAGAAATAATTCCTATTTTATGTATCGGGGAGTCCAAAGAAGAAAGAGAACATAATCAACAGAATGAAGTAATCATAAACGAAATAGAAAAAGCAATTAGTGATTTAAACGAAGAAATAAGAAAAAAAATAATTATTGCATATGAGCCAATATGGGCGATTGGTACGGGACTAACTCCAACAAATGTAGAGATAGAGGAAATTATAAAACTAATCAAAAAATATCTTCCTGATAATAAAGTGTTATATGGTGGAAGTGCCAATGAGAAAAACATAGAAGAATTAAGAAAAATATCTATCATAGATGGATACTTATTAGGTGGTTTGAGTTTAAAACCAGACCAATTAAAAATCTTTTTAGAAAAATTAGAAAATTAGACAAATTAGACAGTTTCGACAAAACTTGTCTTTTTTTTCTCTATCATTTTTAAGAAAGCTAGTATATAATGAAAATACGTGCAGTACTGAGAGGAGAACAAATGAAAAAGACAAGAGTATTAGTAGTAGACGATAATAAGAGTTTAGTAGAAATGATTAAGGAATATTTTAAAGAACGTCCCGAGGTCACAATTTCACTAGAAGCTTATGATGGTGCAGAGGGAATTCGTTTGATAGAAAAGAAACAGGAAGAGTATGATATCATTCTATTAGACCTAATTATGCCTAATAAAGATGGAATTGCAGTACTGGAATATATGAAAAAGAAATCAATAGATAAGAAAGTAATTGTATTAACTTCTTATAATACACAAGATATGATACGAAAAGTTTCCGAACTAGGAGTAAATTACTTTATATTAAAACCATTTGAGTTAGAAGATTTAGAAAAGAGAATATTAGAAGTAGCAGCCGGAGTAAAATTTGGTGGAAAAGAAATAGATGTATATCATAACAATCTACAGATAGCTATAACTAAAACACTACATGAATTAGGTGTACCTTCTCATATTAAAGGCTATCAATATATTAGAGAAAGCATTTCCTTAGTGTATGAACGACCAGAAATTGTCGGAGGAATTACAAAAGAGTTATATCCAGAAGTCGCTAAAAGATTTAATACTACAGTATCTCGTGTAGAAAGAGCCATACGACATGCTATTGAAGTTAGTTGGAATCGTGGTAACTGGGATTTGATGGAAGAGATATTTGGTCATAGTGTTGATATTGATAAAGCCAAGCCAACAAATTCAGAATTCATTATTACAGTAGCGGACAAGTTAAGATTAGAATTTTCTAAGCCATTGGCTAATTAAAGACGAATAACGTCTTTTTTTCTTTCTCAATTGACTTTTGCCAGAAAAAAAAGTATACTTATTTTAGAAAATCTGTAAGGAGGAAACACAATATGGAACGAAAGATAGAAAAATTTCTTCAAAAATGGCAAAAAGATATTATTAGAAAACCCTTAATCTTATATGGACCTAAACAAGTGGGAAAAAGTTATTCTGCCTTAGATTTTGGTAAAACAAATTATAAAAATACAATTTATTTCAATACAAGTAACAACAAGCCATTAGAAGAATTATTTATACGTGAAAAATCCACAGAACGTTTAATCTTAAATTTATCACTTCTATCAGGGGAAACAATACTGCCAGAGGACACCTTAATTATTTTTGATAATGTAAATAATCTTGAAATAATAAAAGGACTAAAGTTATTTGGCAGTGAACATAGCAAATATCATATGATTGCTATTACTTCACGAAGAGAAAATTTAAATCTTTTTAAGGGAGAAGAATTGCAATTTAAAGGTATGAATGAAATGGATTTTGAAGAATTTTTATGGGCTAAAAATGAAAAAGCTTTAGCAGAACTGATTCGCGAATCTTTTACAAAACATAAAACCTGTCCATTCCATAAATTAGCCTTAGAGCTATTTCAAGAATACTTAATGACCGGAGGATTTCCTGAAGTAGTAGATGCTAACTTATCAGGTAAGAGTGAACAAGAAATTGATATTATGAAACAGAAAATTTTAGAAGTATATGAAAGAGAACTTATTTCTTGTAAAACATTAATTGATATCCCCCGGGGACTAGAGGTAATAGAATCTCTTCCAGAACAACTAAAAAAAGACAACAAAAAGTTTCAATATGGAGTAATCGGTACAGGAAGAAGAGCAAAAGAATATGATAGTACAATTAATTTCCTAGTAAATAACCAAATTGTTTATAGAAGTTATAAGATTTCTACAGTAAAATCTCCACTTAGTAGTTGCCGAGAAACAGATAGTTTTAAATTATATTTACCAGATGATGGACTGTTATTTTCAATGTTGCATGTAACCTTAAAACAACTACTGAGCGATGAAAAGATAAAAGAAATATTATATGAAAATAGTATTGCGAAAGCATTAGCGGAAGCAGGATATGCCCTATACTATTATCAATCTGAAGGAAAAGCAGAAGTTAATTTTGTAATTCAAAATAGAATGGGTAAAATCATCCCGATAGAACTAATTACAAAATCAGACTCTAAAGCAAAATCTTTATCAGTATTTATGAAAAAGTTTACAGTAACTGAAGCATATCGTGTAACAGAAAATAATTTTGCAACAAAAAAAGAAGTTAGATATATCCCAATTTATGCTATGTTTTGTTTAAATGACAGTAGAATGTAAGGAGATGATGATATGAAAAAACCAATTGTATTAGCGATATTAGATGGGTATGGTTTAAGAGAAGAAACACATGGGAATGCTGTAAAATTGGCAAAAAATCCAGTGTTTACAGACTTGTGGAATACTTATCCACATACCACTTTAACAGCATCTGGACAACTAGTGGGACTTCCTAAAGGACAAATGGGAAATAGTGAAGTAGGGCATATGAACATAGGTGCAGGTAGAATTGTCTATCAACCACTAGAACTAATCAATAAATCAATTGAAGATAAAGAGTTTTTTCAAAATGAGGAAATAAAAAAAGTAATGCATCATGTAAAAGAAAATGACTCTAAACTACACTTAATGGGACTTATAAGTGATGGAGGCGTGCATTCTCATATAAATCACCTACTAGCACTACTAGACATGTGTAAACTTGAAGGGGTAACTAATGTATATCTTCATTTATTTACAGATGGACGTGATGTACCTCCAAAAAGTGCTTATACTTATATAGAACAAGTAGAAGAAAAATTAAAAGAATTAGATTTTGGCCAAATTGCCTCTATTTCAGGAAGATATTACGCAATGGACAGAGATAACAACTATGACAGACTAATAAAAGCCTATGATGTTATTGTAAATGACAAAGGAGACATAGAAAATTCACCAAGAGAATATATTGAAAATAGTTATAAAAATGAAATTATAGATGAATTCTTCTTACCAGCTAGGTTTGCTGAAAACGGCAATGTAGAAGAAAATGACGGAATCATTGCTTTCAATTTTAGAAAAGATAGATTACGAGAACTCTTCACAGCTATAACGAATCCAACGGCAGTAGATATGGAAACTGTTCATTTTGACAATGTAAAGACATTAACTATGATGCCAGTTGTAGAATCTGTAAAAGCTCCACATGCTTTTAGTGATCCGATATTAACAAATATTTTAGGGGAGTATATTGAAAAACAAAACTTATCTCAATTAAGAATTGCTGAAACAGAAAAATATGCCCATGTAACATTTTTCTTTGATGGAGGAAAAGAAGTAGATTATAAAAATGAAAAGAAAGTATTAATACCTTCTCCTAAAGTTGCAACTTATGACTTAAAACCAGAAATGAGTGCTAACGAAGTAACAGAAGCACTATTAAAAGAATTATCTAATACCGACTTAGTAATTTTGAATTTCGCAAATGGAGATATGGTAGGACACACAGGGGTATTAGAAGCTGCAATCAAAGCAGTAGAAACGGTAGATAAAAATTTGAAACTAATCTATGATAAAATAATGGAGCTAGGTGGAATTTTAATTGTTACTGCTGACCATGGTAATTGTGAAGAAATGTTAGATGATAATGATAATATAGTAACATCTCATACAACGAACCCTGTACCATTTATTATTACAGAACAAGGACTGAAACTTCATGAAGGAAAATTAGGAGATATAGCTCCAACAATATTAGATTTGATGAATATAGAAAAACCAGAGGAAATGACAGGGGTAAGTCTAATAGAAAAATAAAAGCAATGCTAAGAAATCTTTTCTTGCATTGCTTTTTCTATAATAGGACGAAACTGTTTCATATCAAATTCTAATAAATCATCTAAACTAACATTTAATGCTTTTGATATTCTCCATGCGGTAAAAGCGGAAAAAGTGTTTTTCCCTTTTAGAGATTCTAAAGAACGTACAAACTCATGAGAAACATCAATCTCATCAGCAAGTTGAGCCTGTGTCCAGCCTTTAGCAATTCTAGCATCCCGAATATGTTCGATAGCTATTTTCTTAAAATATAATTCATATAAATTTCTCTCGTCTCGATTCATATCATCACCATATGATTAGTATGCTTTGGTTTTTAAAGAATATTCGAAAAACCATCGTTGTTCGATTGCGTGAAAAAGGAAACTTCATTATAATAAGGATAAAAGTGAGGGAAAATATGAAGGAAAGATTGATTTTTCATATAGACGTAAATAATGCATTTCTATCATGGACAGCAGTACTTTTATTAAAACAGGGATATAAAACGGATATTAGGAAAATTCCAGCAATCATCGGTGGCTCCGAAACAGAAAGACGAGGAATAGTTTTAGCTAAGTCCCCAGTAGCAAAAAAAATGGGAATAAAGACAGCAGAAACGATTTATCAAGCAAAAAAGAAATGTCCTAATTTAAAAATTTTTCCTCCAAATTATCGTTGGTATTATGAACAATCTCAAAAACTTTTTAAATACTTATCTCAATACTCTCCACTATTAGAACAATTTTCGATTGATGAATGTTTTTTAGATATGACGGGAACTAACTATTTATATAAAGACTATTATCAATTGGCAGTAAAAATAAAAGAAGAAGTAAAAGAAAAATTTGGTTTTACCGTAAATATAGGAATTGGAAATAATAAATTATGTGCAAAAATGGCTTCTGATTTTGAAAAGCCTGATAAGGTCCATACACTATTCAAAGAAGAGATAGAAGAAAAATTATGGCCACTAGATGTAGGTGACTTATTCATGGTAGGAAAAAGAACGAAAGAGGAATTAAATAAACTAAATATTTATACAATAAAAGATTTAGCTTTTAGTAATGAAAAAACATTAGAAAAACGATTTAAAAGTCAGGCTAAATATTTAAAAGAAGCAGCCTGGGGAATGGATAAAACAAAAGTGGAACCAAGAAGCAGTAAAACAACTAGTATTTCCACAACCGAAACGCTGACGCACGATTATACAGATGAAGAAAAACTAAAAGATATTTTATTTAGGCAAACAGAAGATGTAACCAGGGAATTAAGAAAACAAAAGCAATATGCTAAGACGGTGGCAGTCATCTATAAAAATAAAGATTTTAGAAACTATTCTGCGCAAGCAAAATTACCTCATTTAACAAATAGCACAAAGGAAATTTATAAATTAGTAATAGAAATATTCAATAAAAGTTACAAAAAAGATCCAATTCGTTTAATTGGTGTAAGACTTGCAGATTTACAAGAGACAAAAGAAAGGCAGATGACATTATTCGAAGAAAATAATGAGGAAGAGGAAAAGGAAGAAGAAATTCAAAAAACAATTGATGATATTAATCAAAAATTTGGAAAATCAATTATTGCTCCAGCATCATTAAAAATTATAGGAAATCCAAAATCCAAACGAAACATGAAGGATTGAAAAAATCCTTTTTTTGTGTTATAATACGCGCCAAGAGAGGGGGGGACTCTATGGAAGAACAACTTTTAATGGCATATCGCGTAGTAGAAATTAACCATATAGTATATATAGTAGTCTTTCCTATCCCAGATCAAAAAGAAATAGAAAAGAAAAACTTTAAGTATCCTGACTATATAAAAGGACTATTATCAAAATTAAAAGAATTATCACAAGAAGAAACAATAAAAGTGTTAAATGAATGGTCAATTCCAAAGGAAATACATCCTTATGATATTGCTTTAGGAAGAATACAGATAGCATATGAAAAAGATTTACGTACGAAAGGTAGCGAGGAAATACTACCAGATATTTACACAGAACAAATGAAACAAGTAATAGAAGAATATAAAAGAAGCTATGAAATTGCTTTAGCTCTTCAACAAGAAGAAACGTTAAAAAAGAAATTTGAAAAAATTAAAAAGACAAGCCAAGAGCGATTTACTTCTTTTTTAGAAGGAACAACAGAAGTAAGAGACTTATACCTTTATGACTTAAGGAAAATGAACAAAAATCCCAAACACAGAAAATTTAAAAGAATATTTTGTGCCAATCTAGATATGGGGATTCAAGATGAGTTAACAGAACTAGAATTAGAGACTATGACCTTACAAGAAATTTGGAGGTATAATAAAAGTTATTTAAAAAGAAAAGAAGAAAAATGCACTAAAAGAAAAATCAAGCAAAAGAAAACGCATCAAAGTAATCAAATGTAAATTTCAAAATGCCAAGAGTAAAACAGAAAATAAAATAGGAGGAAAACCTCTTTTTTTGTTGACGAAATCATTCTGCAACTATACAATGAAAATAGGGGATGAAAAGTAGTATGGAAGTATTAAAAAAAGTAAAAGTAGATAATGAAAAAATGTCAGTAATGAATAATTTATTAAGTGATAAAATTAATGAAGTTTTAGAAAATCAAAGACAGAGTGAATATTTAGAAGGAATTATATATGTTGGTAGTAATCATTTTAGACCAGAAGTAGAATTGACTTTTATTTGGAATGATGCAAATATAGAGCCAGTAAAACTCTCTATGGAAGAAGAACAACAGATTAGGTTTGCAACAGGTATGGATATTAGAATAGAAAACATACCAGAATGGTATTATAGGCTAGAAGAAAGATTTCAAGATAGAATAGTGTCTCCTCGAGAATTTAATGCTAGAAATGGAATTATTTTATACGATAGAAATAATAGAACCAAAGAACTACAAGCGGACCTACAGAATGATTCGTCATTAGATGAAATAGCATCATACTGGACGAGTGAAGTTTGCTTATTTAATCCACCAGTACAATATATTAGAAAATAATTGACTAGATTTTAAATTTTGTATAGAATAGACAACAAGTAAAGGGAAGGTTTGGAATATGGGAAGTTTAAAAAAAGTACAAGTAGAACCATCAAAGATGGAAATATTAAATGATATGGTGTCAGACGAAATAACCAGAGCATTAGAAAATGATTATTATGTTGAAGCTATAGAAGGTATCGTTGCAACTGCTACAGCATGGGGGACACAACCAGAAAGAATCAATTTGTTATTTCTATATAATTCATATACACCAAAAAGAATTGAATGGAAAAATATAACAAATGAAGATATAGGAATGGACATTCATACAGAAAGTGCGGATTTATGGGTACTAGAAGATGATGAAAAAAGACTTACTTTGCAAGATGATTATTCCTGGGAACAAGAAGTAAAATATGGAACATTATTATATGATAGAAATGGAAATGTAGAAAAGTTACGTAAAAAATTATTGGAAGAAGGAACGAATGATATTGATTCCTGGAGGGGAATGTGCGAATTTGAACCTCCTATACAGTATAAAAAGAGAGCAAAAATGTAAAAAAACGTATTTTGCTCTTTTTCTATGAAAAAAAACAAAAAATTTCTACAAAAAAATGCTTGCATTTGTTGATATTCCTTGCTATAATTAATTACGTGTGACTGCTTAGATGTGCGAGGTTGTCGATACACCAGGTTAAGTTGTTAATTTGGTTAGCGGGTTATTTGCACGGAGCAAGTCTATACTAGATATAGGCGAAGGGAGGATTTTTAATGTCAACATCAAAAGTTCGTATTAGATTAAAATCATATGATCATAGAATTCTTGATAATGCAGTAACTAAAATTGTTGAAACAATCAAAAGATCAGGTGGAGAAATCTCTGGTCCAGTACCACTACCAACTGAAATTGAAAAATTCACAATTTTAAGAGCTGTTCATAAATATAAGGATTCACGTGAACAATTCGAAATGCGTACACATAAGAGACTTATTGATATCAAAAATCCTAGCAAGGAAACTATTGATGCACTAGCTCATTTAGATTTACCTAGCGGGGTTGATATTGAAATCAAAACAAAATAATAGGAGGAAACAATAATGAAAGGAATCTTAGGTAAAAAAGTTGGAATGACTCAAGTGTTCACTAAGAACGGTAAGTTAATTCCAGTTACTGTAATTGAAGTTGAACCAAATGTTGTAACTCAAATTAAAACAGTAGCAAACGATGGATATGATGCAATTCAAATTGCAACAGAAACTATCAGAGAAAAATTATCAAACAAACCAGCAATCGGTCATACTAAGAAAGCTGGAACTGAACCTAAGCGCTTCTTAAGAGAAATTAGAGGAGTAAACGTTGAAGATTATACATTAGGTCAAGTAATTAATGTAGACATCTTCGAAGAAGGAGAAATGGTTGACGTCAGTGGAATCAGTAAAGGTAAAGGATTCCAAGGTGTTATTAAACGTCATAACCAAAGCCGTGGACCTATGGGTCATGGTTCTCAATACCATAGAGGTGTAGGTTCATTAGGTACTATGTTACCAATGCACGTTTTGAAAGGTAAGAAAATGCCTGGACAAATGGGTAATGTAGCAAGAACTGTTCAAAATCTTGAAATTATTTCAGTAGATACTGAAAACAATGTAATCTTAGTTAAAGGTAATGTTCCAGGTCCAAAGAAATCATTAGTTATGATTCGTACTGCGGTTAAAAAACCAAATGTGAAAAAAGAAGCTGCTGACTTAGTTTCATACGAAGCACCAAAAGCTGAAGTTGAAGCTAATACAGAAGCAAACACACCTGCAGAAGAAACAGCAGAATAAAATCATCACAGGAACAAATAAAAATGAAAATAAATAAAATAATGAAATGTGATGAAAGGAGGAATCGTAGATGAAAAAAGTAGAACTTTTAAATCTAAAAGGTGAAAAAGTAAAGGACATTAACTTAAATGAAAACGTATTTGGAATTGAACCAAATAAAAATGTTTTATATGATGCAATCATCTTATCAAGAGCGTCATTAAGACAAGGAACACATAGTACTAAGAACAGAAGTGAAGTAAGTGGTGGCGGAAGAAAGCCATGGAGACAAAAAGGAACTGGACGTGCTCGTCAAGGTTCTATCAGAGCTGTACAATGGGTAGGTGGAGGAAGATATGGAACTCCAGTACCAAGAGATTACAGCAAGAAACAAAATCGTAAAGAAAGAAGACTTGCTATTAAGTCAGCTTTAGCTTATAAAGCACAAGAAAATGGAGTTATCGTATTAGAAAACTTAAACTTAGCTACACCAAAGACTAAAGATATGAAAGCTTTATTAGAAACATTAAAAATTGCTGATAAAAAAGTATTATTAGTAGTAAAAGAATTTGATGATAATATGATTTTAGCATCAAGAAACTTACAAAACGTAGTATTAATTTCAGCAGATGAAATCAATGTATTAGATGTTGTAGGTACAAATGTAGTAGTATTTACACAAGATGCATTAAATGCTGTAGAGGAGGTGCTTAAATAATGAAAGACACTAAATATTTAGAAATCATCAAGGCACCAGTTATTACTGAAAAATCAATGGCTGATAAAGAAAACGGAAAATATACATTCAAAGTTGATCCAAGAGCTAACAAAATTGAAATCAAAAATGCAATTGAAAAAATCTTTAATGTTAAGGTTACATCAATTAGAACAATTAATGTAAAACCTAAAAAGAGAAGAGTTGGTCGTTATACAGGATTAACGAATCGTACAAAGAAAGCAATTGTTACTTTAGCTGAAGGACAAACAATTGATCTTGGTTAGAAGGAGGAAATAAATTATGGCAATTAAAACATATAAACCTACTACACCAGGTCGTAGAAAGATGAGTACTTTAGTAAATGAAGAAATTACAAAAAGTACTCCAGAAAAATCTCTATTAACTACTATTAAGAAAAATAGTGGACGTAACAATCAAGGTAAGATAACTGTTCGTCATCAAGGTGGCGGAGTAAAAAGAAAATATCGTATCATTGATTTTAAGAGAAATAAATTAGAGGTACCTGGTACAGTAGCAAGTATCGAATATGATCCAAATAGAACAGCAAACATCGCATTAATCAATTATGCGGATGGAGAAAAAAGATATATTATTGCTCCAAAAGGACTAGAAGTTGGAATGACAATTGAAGCTGGAGCTAATGCTGATATCAAAGTTGGTAACGCATTACCAATCATGAGTATCCCAGTAGGTACAATGATTCATAACATTGAATTACGTCCTGGAAAAGGTGGAGAATTAGCACGTAGTGCTGGTACTTCTGCACAAATCTTAGGTCGTGAAGGAAAATATGTAATGATTCGTTTATCAAGTGGTGAACAAAGAAAAGTTTTAGGAACATGTATGGCAACAATTGGTGAAGTTGGAAATGAAGATGCTTCACTAGTTAGAATAGGTAAAGCAGGACGTAAACGTCATATGGGTATTAGACCAACAGTTCGTGGTTCTGTTATGAACCCTAACGACCATCCACATGGTGGTGGTGAAGGACGTGCTCCAGTAGGACGTAAAGCACCAATGACTCCATGGGGTAAACCTGCACTTGGATTAAAGACACGTAAGAAAAAACAATCAGACAAATTCATCGTACGTCGTCGTAATAGTAAATAGGAAAGGATGATTAAATAATGGCAAGAAGTTTAAAAAAGGGACCTTATGTATTCGATAGATTATTAAAAAAGGTTCAAGAATTAAATAAGTCTGGAAAAAAAGAAGTCATTAAAACATGGTCACGCCGTTCCACAATCTATCCTGATTTTATAGGACATACATTTGCCGTTCACAATGGTAAAGAATTCATACCAGTATATGTTACTGAAGACATGGTAGGACATAAATTAGGTGAATTTGCATTAACTCGTAAATTCGGTGGACATGGTTCAGACAAGAAATAATTAAAAAATGACTAGGAGGGAAAGAAATGGAAGCAAGAGCAATTGCTAAAGGACTTAGAGTATCACCAATCAGAGCTCGTCTAACAATTGACATGATTCGTGGTAAAAGTGTACAAGAAGCAGCTAACATTTTAATAAACACAACCAATAAGTCAGCAAGACTTATCAAAAAAGTTCTAGATTCTGCTATTGCAAACGCAGTTAATAATAACAATGCAGATGCTGCTACACTTTATGTAAAAGAAGCAAGAGTAGATGCTGGTCCTGTTATGAAACGTCACTTTTTTGATTCACGTTCTCACATAGGACATAGAGATCATAGAACTAGTCACATTATTATCGTAGTGGCTACAAAAAACTAATAAGGAGGTTAAAACATGGGACAAAAAGTTAATCCTAATGGACTTAGACTTGGCATCAACAAAGACTGGGAAGCAAAATGGTATGCAAATAAAAAAGACTTCTCTAAAGTATTAGCTAAAGATATTGAAATCCGTAAATACTTAGAAAAGAACTTAAAAAATGCTGGTATTGCTAAAGTTGAAATCGAAAGAACTGCTAAAAGATGTGAAGTTGTAATCCATACTTCTAAACCAGGTGTCATGATTGGACGCGGTGGTGAAGAAATCGAGAAATTAAAGAAACAACTATCAAAGATTGCTGATGAAAATGTTCAAATCTCAATCGTTGATATTAAAAAAGCAGACATGAACGCTCAATTAGTTGCTGATTCAATTGCAAATCAAATTAGTAACAGAGCATCATTCCGTATGGCTCAAAAACGTGCAATTAGAAACGCTATGAAAGCAGGAGCTAAAGGAATTAAAACATCAGTATCTGGACGTTTAGGTGGTGCTGATATGGCACGTAGCGAAGGATACACAGAAGGAACTATTCCTCTACATACATTAAGAGCAGATGTTGATTATGCAACAGCAGAAGCTGATACAACATTTGGTAAAATTGGTGTAAAGGTTTGGATCTATAAAGGAGAAATCCTAAACAAGAAATCTAAGGGAGGTAATTAATATGTTAATACCGTCAAGAACTAAATATCGTCGTGTTCATAGATTACCTTACGAAGGAAGATCACGTGGAAATAGAACATTAAGTTTCGGAGAATATGGTCTTCAAGCAAAAGAAGGAGCTTGGATTACAGCTAACCAAATCGAAGCTGCTCGTATTGCTATGACTCGTTACATGAAACGTGGTGGTAAAGTTTGGATCAATGTTTTCCCACATATGCCACTTACTAGAAAACCAATCGGTACAAGACAAGGAAAAGGTAAAGGTAACGTTGAAGGATGGGTTGCTGTTGTAAAAGAAGGAAAAATTCTTTTTGAAATCGCTGGAGTTAGTGAAGAAGTTGCTCGTGAAGCATTACGTTTAGCATCTCACAAACTACCAATAGCAACAAAATTTGTAATGAAAGAAAATGGTGGTGAAAATAATGAAGGTTAAAGAGATTAGAGAATTAACAACTGAAGAAATTAATACAAAACTATTTGAAGCAAAACAAGAATTATTTAACTTACGTTTCCAACAAGCTACAGGAAACCTTGAAAAACCTTCTAGAATTAGAGATTTAAGACACACCGTTGCAAGAATGAAAACTGTTCTAAAAGAACGTGAAAGTAACGAATAGGAGGTTATATAATGGAAAAGAAAATTAAAAGAGAATTAGTTGGAAAAGTAGTTAGCGCAACTAATGATAAGACAATAAGCGTTTTAGTTGAAACTTATAAAAACCATCCGTTATATCACAAAAGAGTTAAAAGCTCTAAGAAATATAGTGTACATGATGAAAAAAATATTGCTAAAGTTGGAGACACAGTTCGTATAGCTGAAACTAGACCAATGTCAAAAACAAAGCATTTCTATTTAAAAGAAGTAGTAAAAGAAGCAGTTATTATTTAACGCTTAGATGATTGGAAAGAAGGAGGAATAATCTATGTTACAACAAGAAAGTCGTTTAAAAGTTGCTGATAACTCTGGTGCACGTGAATTATTAGTAATTCGTGTTCTAGGTGGAAGCAAAGTAAAAACAGGTAACATTGGTGATGTAGTAGTTGGAACAGTAAAAAATGCAATTCCTAACTCACCATTACCAAAAGGAAAAGTTGTAAAAGCAGTTATCGTTCGTAGTCGTCAAGGCGTTCGTCGTGAAGATGGATCATATATTAAGTTCGATGACAATGCTTGTGTTATCATTCGTGATGACAAGAGTCCAGTAGGTACTCGTATTTTTGGACCAGTCGCAAGAGAACTTCGTGAGAAAGATTACATGAAAATTGTTTCTTTAGCAAAAGAAGTACTATAATGAGGAGGATAAATTATGAACTTTAAAGTAGGAGATAAAGTTGTAGTTATCGCTGGTTCTGATAAAGG
>CALVYF010000009.1 GCA_944372055.1 uncultured Bacilli bacterium
CTCTTTTTATGAGGTTTATCAGGTGTATAACCAGATTCATACATAGAATATAAAATACGTCTATGAACAGGCTTTAAACCATCCCTTAAGTCAGGTAAAGCACGCGATACAATAACACTCATAGAATATTCAAGGAAAGAATCCCTTACTTCATTAACTATATTATTTTGTTCTAATTTATCCATCTCTTCCTACCTCCCTAAATATCCAAATTCTGTACATAAACAGCATTTTCCTCAATAAATTCACGTCTAGGGCCAACCTCTTCTCCCATTAATTTAGAGAATGTTTCATCAGCAGCCATAGTATCTTCAACAGTTATCTGACGTAACACACGTTTTTCAATATCCATAGTAGTCTCATTTAACTCTTCAGCATCCATCTCTCCTAAACCTTTCATACGCATAATATCATACTTTGTATTTGGAGAAAGTGTTGCTAAATACTCATCTCTTTCTTGTTCATTAAGCACATACTTAATATTTTTACCATGTTTAATAACAAACAATGGTGGTTGAGCAGCATATACATGCCCTGCCTCAACAATTGGTCTAAAGAAACGATAGAATAAAGTAAGCAACAATACACGAATATGAGACCCATCAACATCAGCATCTGTCATAATAATAATTTTGTCATATCTTAACTTACTTAAATCAAAATCATCGCCAATACCAGTTCCAAAAGCTGTAATAATAGTACGTATTTCTTCATTAGCAAGAGCTCTATCAAGTCTAGCTTTCTCAACATTCAAAATCTTACCACGTAAAGGTAAAATTGCCTGCCTCATACTATCTCTACCTTTAATAGCAGAACCACCTGCAGAATCTCCTTCGACTAAGAATATTTCACATTCAGAAGGATCCTTACTCTTACAATCAGAAAGTTTACCATAGAAATTAGTAATATCTAAATCTCCTTTTCTACGAGTTAACTCTCTAGCCCTTTTTGCTGCTACTCTAGCACGAGAAGCTGTCATACTTTTTTCAATAATAATCCTAGCTTGATCTGGATTTTCCATCAAAAATCTTTCAAAAGCAGCCGAGAAAATACGATCTGAAATACCTCTACACTCACTATTTCCAAGCTTTGTCTTTGTTTGACCTTCAAATTGAGGATTTGGATGTTTAATAGAAACTATCATAGTAAGACCTTCTTTAACATCATCCCCTGTTAAAGAATCATCATTATTTTTTAATAATCCATTACTAGTAGCATATTTATTCAAAATACGTGTTAAAGCACGTCTTACCCCATCTTCATGAGTACCTCCTTCTGGAGTATTGATGTTATTAACAAATGAATAAATACTAGAATTATAACTTTCATTATATTGCAAAGCAACTTCCAATGAAATATCATTTTCAATGCCCATACAATCAATAATAGTCTCATGAATAGGTTTCTTATCCTTATTTAACATCGCTACATATTCACTAATTCCTCCTTCATAACAGAAAGAATCAGATTTATCATCTTCTCTTAAATCATATAAACTAATTCTCAAGCCACGATTTAAAAAAGCAAGTTCACGAAGTCTAGTTTTTAAAATCTCATAATCAAAAATAGTAGTTTCCTCAAAAATATCTGGATCAGGTTTAAAAGTAACGGTAGTACCTGTTCTATCATCATCACAACTATCAATTATCTTTAAATCTTCTTCTGCATGTCCTCCATTAACATAACGTTGATAATAAACATTGCCATTCTTATAAACTCTAACTTCCATCCATTCAGATAAAGCATTTACAACACTAGCTCCTACTCCATGAAGACCACCGGATACCTTATATCCTCCTCCACCGAATTTTCCACCAGCATGTAATACTGTATATACTGTTTCTACAGTACTTTTTCCAGTTTTTGGATGGATTTCCACAGGTACTCCACGACCATTATCCTTAACTGTAATTGTATTTTCTTTACCAACTTCAACTTCAATATGAGTACAATATCCTGCTAATGCTTCATCAATCGCATTATCAACAATTTCCCATACTAAATGATGTAATCCTCTAGCACTAGTAGTACCAATATACATACCTGGTCTTTTTCGAACTGCCTCTAATCCTTCCAAAACTTGAATGGCTGAGGAATCATATTCTTTTTCTACTTTTTCTTCATTCATATATAATACCTACTTTCTCTCAACTTTTCCATTTTTCACGTTGTATATATAAGCATCCGCTAAATACTTCTTATTTATATTTTTTAAATCAGTAGTTGTAATAACACTCTGAATACCAGTATGAATTAACTTTAAAAGTCGATTTCTCTTTTTTAAATCCAATTCGCTAAATATATCATCCAAAAGAAGTACAGGTTTAGTTTTCAAAATATCTTCAAAAATTGGAATTTCAGCCAACTTATAAGCAAGTATAGCTGTTTTTTGCTGCCCTTGAGAGCCAAAATACTTCAAATCTTTACCACAAAAGACAAAAGAAAAATCATCACGATGCGGTCCTACAAGAGTCATGCCGTAATTCAATTCCTTCTTATAATTCTTTTTATAATAATGTTTTAAACATTTACGAATACTTTCAGTATCATAAGAAGATAACTCTATATTTGGTTGATATTCTACTACTAATCCAACTTCTCCATTAATATCTTTATAATAAGTATTTATTGTTTGATTAACGAAATCTAAATATTCTTTTCTTTTTTGATAAATAAATACTGCTTTTTCTATTAATTTATCAGTAATAATATCTAAATAACTAGAATCTGCTATAGAATTTTGAAATAATACTTTTAAATACTCATTTCTTGTTCTAAGTAACTTATTATACTCATTATAAACATTTAAATAAACTTTAGAAATTTGCGAAAGCTGTATGTTTAATAGGTTTCGACGTACACTTGGAGATCCCTTAATAATCTCCAAATCATCAGGTGAAAACACAATAATATTTAAATTAGAAATATAATCAGCAACTTTTCTAATTTCAGTTTGATTCACAAACAATTTCTTTTCATTTTCAGCCATATCTATTTCCAACTTAGATATTATTTTATCTTTCTGAATAACTCCTTTAATTTTTGCTTTCTTTTTATCAAACATAATAACATTAGGATGAACACCTAATCGGTGAGATTTTGTAAGAGCTAAAAAAGTAATTGCCTCCAAAATATTTGTCTTTCCCTGTGCATTATCTCCGACAAAAATATTCATACCTTCACCTAATTTTATAGATAAAGTTGAATAATTTCTAAAATTTAATAGATTTAATTTAGTGATTTTCAATCAGACTTAAAAAAAAGACCCATATAATCACCTATCCCCTACTTCGGTATTCCTATACATACATATATATTATAGCATAAAACAGCCAAATAAGATAGGAAAAAGTGATTTTATGGATACTTTTTATAAGTTGGATTTTCTCTTTCTCATCATAAAGTCCAATCTAGATGCTCTAGATATCTGATTTTCTAAAGTACGATAAGAAACTGGTACTATAATTTCCCTATTATTATCAAATATAACCTTAGTATTAATACTATCAATTTTTTCAAAAGATTTTACTCTCTTTAGAGAAATCCAAATACACTCTTCAGATTTTGGAGATGTCGTTGGAAAAACAATTAAATTATCTGTATCTTCAACGATAACAGGAACTTTATATTCCGCACCTAATATAGCTTTAGCGCTATCTTTTCTCCCTTCATAAGTACTACCAAAGTATTTGCAACTTTCTTCCATTATCTGAAATGGACTTTGATGAATCAGAAAACGCTCCTCATCTTCATAAATCAAACTTTCATCGATTTCATTAGGCACAATAGCTAATGTTCCTTTATTAATTTCATATTCCATAATATTCCCCCTCCTAAACATGAAATTGCTACTAGAATACCAAACTAAAATGTCTATTTTTGTCACAATTTAGATTGTATTCTACTTGTATTATTAACAATAATTTTATAAAATTTAAAAAAAAGGAGAAAGTAAATGACAAATATTTTTATTTTAGGAGTATCAAGAACTGGAAAAAGTACTATTACAAAAAAAATAATGGAAGAATTTCCTTACTATAAAGTAATTCCATTAGATATAATCATAAATGCTTATAAAAAAACATTTAATGATAAACAAATAGGATATAGTAAAGAATATATAAAAGAAAACAAGCTAGCATTATTTATAGAAAATATCATTAATCAATATTTTGATGAAAATGACCCACCATTTATAATTGAGGGGGATTCTATTTTACCAGAAGAATATCATAAATATTTCGAACAAGGGGATAATCTATGCATTTTCCTAATAAATTCAAAAACATCTGAAGAAAAAGTGGCTGACTGTAGACAATATGATAATAAAAAAGACTGGTCCACTCGATGTACCGATCAAGAACTACTAAAACACTTTGAAGAAGATAACAAAATACAAGAAATAATTATAAAACAAGCAAAAAAGTATAATTATCCAATCATAGATGTATCAAAGAATAGACAAGAAAAATTAGAAGATACGTATCAAAAAATAAAATCAAAAATAAAAAAATAAAGAATCCACAAAATCTGTGAATTCTTTTAATATGTACGAATTGGTAAAACTAACTGCGTTAATGTTTCATCTTCACTGGATTTAATTAAAATAGGCTTAATTTCACCAACAAAATGAATATCAACAGTTTCTGTGGAGAAACTCTTTAATGCTTCCATCATATATTTAGCACTAAATGAAATCTTGATATCTTCATTATTATTTTTAGTAATAGGCATCTTTTCTTCTACCCTACCAATTTCTACAGAAGAACTTTTTAATATTAACATATCCCCATTAGTTTCCAATGTAACGATATTTTTCTCTTTATCACTAGTTAATATACTAACACGATCAATTACGTCGTAGAAGGCATTTAAATTGGTGCTAACGACCAAGTAAGAATCATCTGGTAATAAATTAGATGTATTAGGATATGTACCATTAATTAAACGAGATTCAAATTTTAAATTACCAGTCTTAAATAAAATCTTATTATTAAAGATATGTAATTCAATATCCCCATCTTCTTCATCAATAATTCTAGAAAATTCTAAAATATTATGACTAGGAATAACAATATTATAATTTTCTTCACTAGCACTATCTAATTTAACAACTTTTCTTGCCAAACGATAAGAGTCTGTAGAATTACACTCTAATACATCCCCTACTATATTAAAATTAATACCAGTAAGAACAGGTTTACTTTCTTCGTTAGAAGAAGCAAAAGCAGTTTGATTAACGATATCTTTAAATACAGAAGCTTTAATATGTACTTTCTTTTTACTTTCTTCTAATCCGATATTAGGATATTCGCTTTCACTAATACCATTTAAATTAAATTCACTGTTCTCTGTATAAATTAATATTTTTAGTTCATCTACTACTTCTATATTAATATATTTATCTGGTAATTTACGTACTATATCTAATATATATTTTCCTTGAATAATAATACTACCTTCATGTTCTACTTTAAAATCTTCTTCATTAGTAGATTCAATCATAGTTTGTATAGTAATATCATTATCACTTGCTGTTAATGTTAACTTTTTCTTTTTTAATTCAAATTTTATACCTGCAAGTACAGGAATAAGATTTTTAGTAGAAATAGCTTTAGATACCTTATTAAGTGCATTTAATAATAAATCTTTTTTAATTGTTAATTTCATTTATATTCCTTCTTTCTTTTTTTTGTTTTTATTATTATTACTGTGGAAAAAGTGAAAAACTATAATTTTATCAAGTTCTACAATGATTTTATCATATTTTTCATTGTGGAAAAAGAAAAGTTTAGCACTTTTTTTACACAACCCCTATATCCTTTTTCAACTTTTCTATAATATTAGCTAAATCTTTATTAACTGCAATTTCTTTTTCAATTTTTTCTACTGAGTGCATTACGGTAGTATGATCTTTTCCACCAAATTCTGTTCCTATTTTAGGAAAAGATTCATTTGTCATAGTTCTACAGAGGTACATTGCAATCTGCCGTGGAAAAGAAATATTAGAACTCCTCTTTTTACTTCTAATATCTTCAACAGAAATCTGGAAATATTCTGATACAATCTTTTGTATTCTTTGAATATCGTTCTTCTCACCCATTCCTTTACTAATAAAGTCTTTTAGCGCTTCAATTGCTAAATCCAAAGTGATTTCTGCACCACCCATAATAGTAGAATAGGCAATCAATCTAGTAATAGAGCCTTCTAATTGTCTAACATCAGTCCCAATATTCGAAGCAATATACTCTACTACATCATCTGGAATTTCTTTTTCAAAGTTACCAGCAATAATTTTTTTCTTTAAGATTTCAGTTCTAAGAGCAAAATCAGGTGGAAAGATATTGACTGTTAATCCCCAGCAAAACCTTGTTCTTAAACGATCTTCTAATAGTTTCAAATCATCAGGAGACCTATCCGAAGATATAATTATCTGTTTGCTATCATTATAGAGACTATTAAATGTGTGGAAAAATTCTTGTTGTGTTTGTGTAGCTCCTCCTAAAAATTGTATATCATCAATAATAAGTACATCTATATTTCTATATTTATTCTTAAAGAAGTCAACATAATTAAAATTAGTCCCCTTCTCGTCTTTCTTATTAATTCCAATAAAATCTTGAATGAATTGATCAGAAGTAACATAGAGCACTCGTCGATTACTATTTTCCGTTATATAATTTCCAATTGCATGCATTAAATGAGTTTTTCCTAATCCACTATTTCCATAAATAAATAACGGATTGTACATATTACCAGGATTTTCAGCAACAGATAGCGCGGCTGCATGTGCAAATTTATTACTATTACCAACAATAAAGTTATCAAAAGTATATTTACTCTTTAAATTTGATTGAACTTGATTATGGGGAACCCCACTTACTTCTTCTATATTTTGTGGTAAATCTTCTTCTAGAACACTATTAGTTTTTTCCTCTTCTTCTTCAATTTCTTCTTTCAATAAGAAAATAAGTTCAAAATTTGTTCCAGTAATATTATTTAGATGATTAAGAATCAATTCTGAATAATTATCTGCCAAATGTTTTTTATGAATAGGCATTGGTACAATAATATAAGCCTTTCCATTATCTAATTTATATAATTGTGTATCTTTAAACCAAGTATCAAAAGAAAGAGAGGTCAAATTATCTTTTACTTCAGTTAGAAATTTAGACCACAAAATATCCACATTCATTCGACCATCTCCCCACAAGTAAAAATTATACCAATAGTTTAGCTCAATTTGTGAAAAAAAGAAAGAAAAAAAAAAAAAAAAAAAGAAATCACAGAATATCCACAAAATAATTCACAACTAAAAATATTATAAAATAAAGAAAAAAAAAGTATTTCCACATTTTCCACAGATTTTTTATAACAACGGTGTAAAATCAAATCCACAGCATTGTGGAAAATGGGGAAACCATAAAAACCCTTAAATTTGTAAGTTATGATTGACAAAATCACAATCTTATTATTATAATAATGTAGATTTATGTCTGGAGGTGGAGAGAAGATGAAAAGAACATATCAACCAAACAATCGTAAAAAATCAAAAAGATTAGGATTTTTCGCACGTAAGAAAACAAACATTTTAAATCGTCGTCGTCGCAAAGGACGTAAAAGACTTTGTAAATAATTTACCGCTGCTCAAACAGTGGTTTTTTAGTTATAAAGAGGTGATAAAGTGAAAAAGTTATTTATAGTAAAACATAAATATGATTTCGATAGAATTATCAAAAAACGTAACAGAAAAAAGAATGATATCTTTATCATCTATTCTGAAGACAATAATTTACCATATGCAAGATATGGAATTTCTGTAGGCAAAAAATTAGGAAATGCAGTATATAGAAATAAAAAGAAAAGACAAATACGTTCCATAATCGATAATTTAGAAAAAGACTATATTAAAAAGCAAGATTATATTATAATATTAAGAGAGAAGGGAAAGTATTTAGAATATCAAGAACTAAATCATAAATTAAAGACCCTTTTAATAATAAAAGGAAAGGACCAAAGATGAAGAAGAAAAATAAATTTAAACTACTCGTTGTATTACTCCTATTATTAATCACAACCGGTTGTACAACGACATTAGTAGATGAGAACAAAAAACCAGTACAAAATGAAAGTACCGGCCAAAACTTAACAGAAAATATTATCTGCCAGCCAACAGATAAAGAAAACAGGAAATTATATAAAGAAAACGGTGTAAAAATAGAAAAACTACCAACTTGTGATGAATTTAAAATTACATCTGGAAAATATGAAGGTCTATGGACTAGTATCTTTGTAAAACCATTAGCTTTCATTCTATTATGGTTAGGTAGAATTGTTGGAAACTATGCTATATCACTAATTATTATTAGTATTATTATTAGATTAATCAGTTTCCCATTGACCAAAAAAACAGCTTTACAGTCTGAGATGATGAAAAAAGCTCAACCAGAGATAGAAAAAATAACAAAAAAATATAAAGATAAACAAGATCAAGAATCAATGATGAGACAAAGTCAAGAAATGATGATGGTATATAAAAAATATAATATTAGCCCTATGTCTGGATGTATCTTTGCTATGTTACAATTCCCATTGTTTATAGCATTCTTTGAAGCAGTACAAAGAACACCAGCAATATTTGAAGGGAAATTCCTAGGATTACAACTAGGGACAACACCAATGGTTGGTGTAACTTCTGGAACTTTTATTGCTTATATTATCTTAATGCTATTAATTGCTGGAACCACATTTTATTCATTTAAAATGAATCTTTCTGGTGCTAACATGGATCCAAGTATGAAGATGATGCCAATCATGATGAGTGTAATAATTATAATCACAGCATTATTTATGCCATCTGCATTAGGAATTTACTGGGTAACATCAAACTTATTAACAATTGCCCAAAATATAGTAGTAAAAAGGAGCAAAGAAGTACATGGAAAAGCATAGATTTATAGGAAAAACGAAAGAAGAAGCAATTGAAAACGCAAAAATAGGGTTACAAGAATTAGAAGACAACCTTATAATAAAAGAATTAGAACCAATTAAAGGTGGATTATTTAAAAGCAAAAAAATAGAAATAGAAGTAATTGAAAAAAGAGAAGTAGTAAAAGACATAAAAAACTTCTTAAATAAACTATTAAAAGACCTAGGATTCAATGCAAATATTGAAGTAAAAATGAATGGAGAAGTACCAGCATATACAATATATTCAGATAATGATTCCTTATTAATCGGAAAGAGCGGAAAAAATCTTCAAGCTTTATCAATAGTTGCAAATCAATATGTAAAAAAAGAAGTTGGAGAAAGCTTCAAATTCTTAATAGATGTTAATGCTTATAAAGAAAAACATGAAAGATCATTAGTAAGATTAGCAAAGAAAATAGCAAGAGAGGTTGCAACTACAAAAATAGATGCTAAAATGGATTCTATGAATTCCTATGAAAGAAGAATTATTCATAATGCGTTAGCAAATAATAAAAAGGTATATACAGAAAGCGAAGGCGAAGAGCCAAATCGTTATGTAGTGATTAAATCAAAAGAAGAGTAATCTTCTTTTTCTTTTTATTAAACAAATGAAAATAATGTGCTATAATATACGAAGAAAAAGGGAAGTGATACCATGAATGATACTATTGTAGCAATCTCAACAGCTCTAGGAGTAGGAGCAATTTCAATTGTTAGATTAAGTGGAACAGAGGCAATCGAAGTAGTTAACAATTGTTTCAAAGGAAAAGATTTAACCAAAGTAAAAAGTCATACGATTAATTATGGACATATTGTAGATCAAGATGAAATAATCGATGAGGTTCTTGTATCTATTATGAAAGCACCAAGAACTTATACCGCAGAAGATGTAGTAGAAATAAATTGTCATGGAGGAATAATTTCTACAAAACGTATTTTAGAAACAATATTAACTCACGGAGCACGTTTAGCAGAACCAGGAGAATTTACAAAAAGAGCATTCTTAAATGGCAGAATCGATTTAGTAAAAAGTGAAGCAGTCATGGACATCATTGATAGTAAAAGTGAAGAAGCAAATAAATTAGCATTATCTCAATTAAGCGGTTCAACCTCAAATATGATAAAAAAATTCAGAGAAAAATTAAAACAATTACTTGCCAGTATAGAAGTAAATATAGATTATCCAGAATACTATGATATAGAAGTAGTAACAAAAGAACAAATAAGTAAAGCAATCTCTGAAATGAAAAAAGAATTAGAAAAAGTAATTAAGGAGTCAAAAAACTCAACTTTAATTAAAGAAGGAATAAAAACCGTAATTGTAGGAAGACCAAACGTAGGTAAAAGTAGTATTCTAAATAAATTATTAGAACAAGAAAAAGCAATTGTAACAGATATCGCTGGAACAACTCGTGATATTGTAGAGGGAGAAATTTATCTAGATGGTATCTTACTAAATATTATAGACACAGCTGGAATTCGTTCAACAGATGATATAGTAGAAAAAATAGGAGTAGAAAAGAGTCTTTCTATGATAGACGATGCTGATTTGGTAATCGTTGTATTAAATAACAATGAAAAGCTAACTAAAGAAGATGAAGAAATAATAGACAAAACAAAAGATAAACAAAGAATTATTGTAATAAATAAAAATGATTTAGAGAAAAAATTAGATATATCTAAAAGTAATTTAAAGAACATTGTAGAAACTAATGCTAATAGAGTAGAAGGAATAAAAGCACTAAAAGAAAAAATAATAGAGCTATTTCAATTAGAAACAATTAAATCAAAAGATTATACATACTTAACTAATGCAAGACAAATATCTCTTGCAAAACAAGCATATCAAAGTTTAATAGAAGCAGAATTAGGAATAAATAATGATTTACCAATTGATATGGTAGAAATAGATTTAAAAAATACTTTTGAATATTTAGGAGAAATCATTGGAGAAACATATAGTGAAGAGATTCTAGATCATTTATTTGCAAATTTCTGCGTAGGAAAATAGGAGTGATTTTATGAAATATGAAATAATAGTAGTAGGCGGAGGACATGCAGGATGTGAAGCAGCACTAGCCTCAGCAAGACTTGGTCATAAAACATTATTAGTAACATCTAATATAAAAAATATAGCAGATATGCCTTGCAATCCATCAATAGGGGGACCAGCGAAAGGAATTGTTGTAAGAGAAATAGATGCTTTAGGTGGAGAAATGGGACGAAATGCCGATAAAGGAGCCTTACAAACAAAAATGTTAAATACAAAAAAAGGACCTGCAGTCCAAGCACTACGTTTCCAAGCCGATAAAATCACATATCCTAAAGAGATGTTAAAAACATTAGAGGCTACTAATAATCTAGAGATAAAAGAAGCAATGGTTGAAAAATTAGCAGTAAATAATAAAAAAGTAACTGGAGTAGAACTAGAAGATGGAGAAAAAATAGAGTCAGATGCCGTTATTTTAACAACAGGAACTTACTTAAAAGCAGTTGTATTAGCAGGATCATCTCGTAAATCTAGTGGTCCACATGGCGAAAAAGAGTCTAAATTTTTAAGTGACAACTTAAAAAAATTAGGATTTACAATAAAAAGATTAAAAACAGGAACTCCACAGCGAATTGATAAGAACACAATAGATTATTCAAAAACACAAGAAGAAAAAGGAGATGATATTCCTCGTACTTTTTCCTTTGATAACATTGTTTATAAAGAGCCAAAAGACCAAATATCTTGTCATTTGATTTATACGACACCAAAGACACACGAGATAATAAAAGAACATTTAAATGAGTCTAGTATGTATGGTGGCTATGTAGAAGGTGTAGGTCCAAGATATTGTCCTTCTATAGAAGATAAAGTAGTAAGGTTTAGTGATAAAGAGCGCCATCAGCTGTTTTTAGAACCAGAGAGTCTTTATTATGATGACATTTATATTCAAGGTTTTTCAACTAGTATGCCAAATGAAATTCAAGATTTAATGGTACATAGTTTACCAGGTTTAGAAAAAGCTAAAATATTAAAATATGGTTATGCTATTGAATATGATGCTATTGACTCTAAACAACTAAAACGTTCATTAGAGACAAAGATAATAGAAAACCTATACACTGCTGGACAAATTAATGGAACTAGCGGATATGAAGAAGCGGCTGGACAAGGGTTAATCGCAGGTATTAATGCAGCATTAAAACTAGAAGGAAAAGATCCACTAATATTAAAAAGAAACGAATCATATATTGGTGTATTAATTGATGACTTAGTAACAAAAGGAGTAAAAGATCCATATCGCTTACTAACATCTCGTGCGGAATATCGTTTACTATTAAGAAATGATAACGCAGACTTACGATTAAGAGACTATGGATATCAAGTGGGGTTAATCCCAGAAGAAAAATATCAAGCATTTAAAAAGAAAAAAGAAAATATAAAAGAATTAACAACACTTCTTCAAAATACAAGAATAACACCTAAAAAAGAAACAAATGAATATATTGAAAAAATACCATCAACACCATTAAAAGATGGAATTTCTCTATACGATTTCTTAAAAAGACCAGAAATTACAATAGAAAACATAAAACATTTTGTAAATATAAATTATAAAGAAGAACTAGAACAAGTAGAAATCAATGCAAAATATGAAGGATACATAAAGAAAGCAAAGAAAGAAGCAGATAAAATGTTAGCCTTAGAAGAAAAAAAGATACCAGAAGATATAGATTATGAAAAAGTACCTAATCTGGCAAGTGAAGCGCGTCAAAAACTAGCAGAAATAAAACCAACAACGATAGGACAAGCATCTAGAATTAGTGGGGTAAATCCAGCAGACATTTCTATACTAATGGTGTATTTAAGAAGGAATGGATAATATGACAGAAAAGGAATTTGTAGAAGAAATAAGAAAATTAGGTATCATACCTACAGAAGAACAACTAAAAAAACTAAATCAGTTCTATACATTACTAATTGAATGGAATAAAAAGATTAATCTTACAAGAATAACAGATAAAGAAGAAGTATATTTAAAACACTTCTATGATAGTCTAACAATCGTAAAAGAAGTGGAATTAAATAAAGTAGAGACTCTTTGTGATGTAGGAACTGGAGCTGGTTTTCCTGGAATTGTACTAAAGATATTTTATCCAAACTTAAAAGTAACTTTAATAGATTCTCTATTAAAAAGAGTAAAATATTTACAAAATATAATAGAACAATTAAAATTAGATGACATAGTTGCTATTCATACAAGAGGAGAAGATTATCAAGAGACCTTTGATATTGTAACAGCTCGTGCAGTAGCAAATATAGAAAAGTTATTGAAATATACTATGCATCTAGTGAAAAAAGATGGAAAACTTATCGCGATGAAAGGAAATATTGAAGAAGAATTAACAGATAACATCAAAAAAGAGATAAATAAAAAATATAAACTAGAAAAAATTAACAAATTTTATTTACCAAAAGAAAATAGTCATCGTAGTTTAGTAATAATAACTAAAAAAGGGCAATAGTCCTTTTTCTTTTGTTTTGTCTTGAAAGCACTTGGAAAATAGTCTATAATGATAACATAGGATAACTATAAAAGAATAAAAAGTGAGGGATGAAAATGCAAGATCAGAATAAAGATGAAGTTGTATATCTATATCTAGATGATATTATACCAAACAGGTTTCAACCTCGCGAAGTATTTGATGAAAGAGCTTTAAAAGAACTCGCAGTATCCATTAAAGAACATGGTGTAATACAACCAATTATAGTGCGAAACGTAAACGGGAAATATGAAATTATTGCCGGAGAAAGAAGATATAAAGCATCAGCTATGGCAGGATTAACAAAAATACCTGCAATAATTAGAAACTTAGATGATAAAGAAAGTTCCAAAGTTGCTTTACTTGAAAATTTACAAAGAAGAAATTTAAATCCCATTGAAGAAGCAAGAACTTATCAAAAAATATTAGAGTTAGATCAGATGACTCAAGAAGAATTAGCTAAGACCATGGGAAAGAGTCAATCAGCAGTAGCTAATAAAATAAGACTATTAGGACTTTCAGATGAAGTACAAGATGCCCTACTAAAAGAACAGATATCTGAGCGACATGCAAGAACTTTATTAAATATTCCAGATGCAAAAAAACAAAAAGAAATGTTAAAAAAAGTAATAAATGAGAGAATGACAGTTCGTCAACTAGAAGCAGAAATAAAAAAAATGTACCCAAGGGAGGAGGGAGAGCCAATGAATGATACATCCACACCAATAACATCAACAGCTTTTGTGAATAGCAGTCCGTTAATGCCAACAGCAGACCTACCAGAAGATAAATCAGATTATGGTCAAATAAAAATAGCTCCGCCAACCGAAACAGAAGGTGAACACCAGCCAAGATTTATAAATTATGGAGAAATAAAAGATGATGAAGAAGATGACGATGAAACACCAGTAGGTGGTATAAATCTAAACAGTACACAGTCTATTCCTAATATCCAAAGTATTAAAGAAAATGCTGTTGACATTAATACACCACAGGCTCAACCAACAGCAGATTTAGACAGTCTTTTAAATATAACAGCAGCATCATCCAGTAATTCAAATCAAGAAGAAAATTATAGATTTATTACTCCAGCGGAAGAAATTGTAAAAACAGATGCAAGTAAAGCCAACAAAGTAAAAACAGAAGATTATTTTAAAACACCAGACTTAATTCCTGTAGATTTACCAAATGAAGTGCAATCTACAAAAGAGACAAACTCTGTTCCTATAGCAGAAATAGAAGCAAAATCCAAACAACAGCAAAAACCAACAGAATCAACGGTTCTACACGATTCAAGATATGATCAAAAAACCTTAAATAATACAAATCTAAATACAACATTATTTGGTGATGTTCAAAGACCAGATTTTAACTCGAAAAAAAGTGATCAATTCACTGTTCAACAATCCATTGATATGGTAAGAAACTTAGTAGAAGAATTAAATAGACATGGAGTAAAAGCAGATATTGATGAAATGAATTTCTCAAAATCATATCAAATTATTATAAAATTAGATAAGACAGCAGAGTAATAAAAGGTAGATAAAAATCTACTTTTTTTTCGAAAAGCATTTCAAAAAGAATATTTCTTTGATACAATATATTAGTAAAAATGGAAACAGGTGATAAACATGGGAAAGGTGATATCTTTAGTAAATCAAAAAGGTGGAGTAGGAAAGACAACAACTAGTATCAATCTTTCTGCATCATTAGCAGTACTAGGAAAAAAAGTATTATTAATAGATTTAGATCCACAGGGAAACACAACTACAGGAGTAGGTATAAATAAAGGTGATATTGAAAGAAGTGTCTATGATGTTTTAATTGGTGAATGTAAAATTTCAGAGGCTATGATTAAAACTAAATATAAAAATTTATATGTTTTACCAGCAACAATTAATCTAGCAGGATTAGATATAGAATTAGTAGAAAAAAGTAAACAAGAGTCAGGATTTTTAAAAGGAGAACAATTAAAAATACATTTAACCGACATAAAAGATAGTTTTGACTATATTATTATAGATTGCCCTCCTTCTTTAGGAGTAATTACCACAAATGCTTTAACAGCTTCAAATTCAGTAATCATTCCTGTTCAATGTGAATTCTTTGCATTAGAAGGTATTACCCAATTATTAAAAACAATTATGCTAGCTCAAAAAAGTCTAAATCCAACATTAGATATAGAAGGAGTACTATTAACAATGCTAGATTCTAGAACAAATCTAGGATTTGAAGTAGTAGAAGATATAAGAAAATTTTTCAAGGAAAAAGTTTATAATACAATAATTCCAAGACTAGTTCGGTTGACAGAGGCTCCTTCACATGGAGAACCCATTATTGCATATGATCCAAAAAGTCGTGGAAGTGAAGCTTACTTAAATCTAGCAAAGGAAGTGATTGAAAGAAATGGAAAATAATAAACGTAGGGCATTAGGAAGAGGATTGGAAGAACTGTTTTATAACGAACCAATAGCTTATGATAAAATGGAAGAAAAAATCTTGACAGAAACACCAAAAGAAGAAATCACAAATGTAAAAATTTCTGAATTAAGAAGCAATCCATATCAACCAAGACAAGTATTTAAAAAAGAAGCTTTACAAGAATTAGCAGATTCTATTAAAGAACATGGAGTCTTTCAACCAATTATTATTAAAAAAAGTATTAAAGGTTATGAAATTATTGCAGGTGAACGTCGTGTAAAAGCTTCTCAAATGGCTGGATTAGAAGAGATTCCTGCTATTATTAGAGATTTTACAGATGAGGAAATGATGGAAATTGCTCTTTTAGAAAACTTGCAGAGGGAAAACTTAAACCCTATTGAAGAATCACGTGCTTATAAAAAATTAATCGAAACCTTAAATATTACCCAAGAAGAATTAGCAAAGAAATTAGGAAAAAGTAGAAGTTATATAACAAATATGATAGGATTACAAACATTACCAGATTCAATTCAAGACCTGATATCAGATAACAAGATGAGCATGGGCCACGCAAGAGTATTAAGTAAGCTAGAAAATGAACACCAGCAAAAAGAATTAGCAGAAAAAATAATTAATGATGGAATGAGTGTTCGCGAGTTAGAAAATTTAACTAAATCTACAGATGAATTTGAAAGAACTCATAAAATCAAAAAACATAATTCTCCAGTAAATCAATATCAATATTTGGAAGATGAATTGTGTGATAAACTAGGAACAAAAGTAAAAATTAAAACTAACAAAATTGAAATTAGTTTTGTTAATGGAAATGATTTAAATCGTTTACTTGAAATTATGAATTTAGATACAAGGGGGTAATGTTCATTGAGATTATTTGATAGTATCACAATTGAAATAGAACAAATTATATTCCCAATTGTATATATTGTTATAGGGTTTATTATTTACAAATTATTAAAAAAATTAGTAAATAACATAATGCTAAAAACTCCAAAAATGAAAAAGCAATACTCACAAAGAGCTAATACTATAAGAATAGTAATCGTAAATGTTATAAAATATTCTATTGTTGTCGTTGTATTACTAGCTATCCTTGCAAACTTTGGAGTGAATGTAAAATCAATTGTTGCCGGACTCGGAATCACAACAGCAATTTTAGGATTAGCATTTCAAGATTTAGCAAAGGACTTAATTGCAGGAATAGCAATTATCACAGAAAATCAATTTGAAGTGGGAGATATCATTGAATATGATGGATTCATGGGAGAAGTTATTTTCTTAGGTTTAAAAACAACAAGAATAAAAGATTATCGAGGAGCTGTAAAAATCATTGCCAATCATAAGCTAGATACAGTAATTAATTATAGTTTAAATAACTATCTAGCAATTGTTGATATAGGAGTCGCCTATGATGAAAATCCAGATAAAGTAGCGAAGGCTCTAGAAGAAATCAAAGAAGAATTAAATGGTAAAGTTCCAAATGCAACAGGAGATATACAAATCTGGGGACTAGATGATTTTGAGGACTCTAATATGAAATATAGAGTAGTCGTAGAAACAAAATCACAAGAGCATTATGGCGCACAAAGATTTTTACGCAGTGAAATAAAAAAACGTCTAGATAAGAGAAACATAAAAGTAACATGTCAACAGATTGAGGTGACTCATGGAAAATAATAATTATACTATTGGAACCAGAGTAATAATGAAAAAACCTCATCCTTGTGGGACAAATGAATGGGAAATCACAAGGGTAGGTGCTGATATAAAAATAAAATGTGTAAATTGTGGTAGAACAGTGTTAATACCTAGAATAGAATTTAACAAAAAATTAAAAAAGATAATTACACAGGAAGGATAAAAATATGAAAGAAAAGAGAAAATTAAAACTCAAAAAATTTTATTTTCATCCAATTACGGTATTTCTATTTTTAACTTTAGTAATAATTATATTAAGTGGTATTTTATCTGCATTTGAAATGCAAGCAACATACAATACTATTAATCCAAATACCAATGAATTAGAACCTACATTAGTAGCAGTAAAAAACTTATTTAGTTTTGATGGAATGAAATTTTTAATAGGGGATGCAACGACTAATTTTATTAGCTTTGCTCCATTAGGAACTTTGTTATTGGCTTTAATAGGAATAACTATAGCAGAAGCGACAGGATTAATTGAAACAGTCTCAAAAAGATTTTTTAATAAGATGCCAAAAGAGGTATTCACTTTTATCATCATCTTTATAGCAACAATATCATCATTAATTAATGAAGTAGGATATGCAATTTTAATCCCTTTAGCAGCTTTAATTTACTTCATGAATGGAAGAAATCCTATTTTAGGTATCGTAACCGCTTTTTGTGGAGTAGCCTTTGGATATGGAGTTACTATATTTGTAGGATCCATGGAAGTTGCATTAATGGATTATACGAAAACAGCTGCTTGGTTAGTAGATGATACCATGCATATTTCGCTAACTTCAAATCTATTTTTTATAATTGCAACCTCAATTTTAATATCAATTATTGGAACGATAATTATTGAAAAGATTATTGCTCCAAAAATTGGAAAATATAAAAAAGAAGAAGAGTTTGCAAAAACAGAACAATATAGAGTAATCAATTTAGAAGAAGAAGAACAAAAAAGAATAGAAAAAGATAAATATGAAAGAAGAGGATTAAGATTTGCATTAATCACTAGTATCTTAGTAATTCTATTATTCATCTATATGTTGATACCAGATTTGCCATATTCAGGAATGCTTCTTGATATGAATGAAAATACATATCTAAACCAACTATTTGGAGATAATTCCTATTTTCAATCAGGTTTTACATATCTTATAACAATACTATTAGTGGTTACAGGATTAGCTTATGGGATTGGCGCTAAAGCTATAAAAAGCGATAAAAATCTAATAGAAGAAGTAGGAAATAAATTCAGTAAAACAGCTTATATTTTTGTTTTAATCTTTGTTGTATCTCAATTTATTGCAGTATTTAAAGAAACAAACATAGGATTAATTATCACAGCTTGGTTAGCCAATTTATTAGAATATTTAGAGTTTAGTGGAATTCCATTAATTGTAGTAACATTAATTATTATTGCATTATCTAATTTATTATTAACAAGCCCTACAACAAAATGGATGATATTATCTCCAATTGTTGTACCAATGTTTATGCAAGCCAATATTTCTCCACAGTTTGCTCAAATTGTTATGAGAGTTGGTAATTCAATGACAAATGGATTTACCCCAATACTAGCATCTTTTGTAATTTATATAGGATATTTAAATATATATAATTTGAATAAAAACAAACCATATACTATCAGAAAATCTCTAAAAATAATTACACCATATTTTTTAATTATTTTTGCAACATGGATTTTAATCGTAGTAGGATGGTATATTACAGGACTACCCATTGGACCAGGAGTATTTCCAACCCTATAAAACACCTCGTGGTGTTTTTTTTCTTGTAAAAATTTCTAAATTAAATATAATATAAACAGGTGGGATTATGTTAGAAAGAAATATAATAATTAGAGAGATAGAAGAAAAAGACAAAGCCTCATATTTAAACTTATTCAATAGTGAATCATTTGGTTGTATAGGTATAAACTCAAATCAAAAACCATCTATCTATGCAGAAGAACAGGTTTTAGATAGTGTAATAAGAGGAGAAAACATCGCTACCAAAATCTTAGTCATAGAGGATAATAATCAATTTGTAGGTTATGCCTTGATAGAGAAGAAAAATGACTGGCTATATCATATAGGAGAATTTGTAATTTGTAAGCCATTAAGAAATCAAGGGTATGGAAGTATATTAATAGAAAGAGTAAAATGTTACGCTGATATAGATGGTTGCAATATAGATTTAGAATGTTTGACTAGAGCAGAATCGTTTTTTCGTAACCACCAATTTACCAATAAAGATATATATTTTAAATATAGTTCACCCTACTATCAAAAACCAACAGGACAATCTCCAATATATATGGATTACAGTATAATAAGAGAAAGAGAAAAAAAAGAAGCAGAAAGACAAATAAAAAGTTACAAAAAGTTTTTAGAATCACCTTTAGCTAAAGATATATTTTCTATGCTATAATATAAGAAGAAAAGAGGTAATAAGTATGAGTTTAACAGCAGGTATTGTAGGATTACCAAATGTAGGGAAATCTACATTATTTAATGCAATTACAAATCAAAAAATATTAGCAGAAAACTATCCATTTGCGACTATTGAGCCTAATGTAGGAGTAGTAACGGTACCAGATGAAAGAATGGATAAATTAAAAGCTATGTATGAGCCCAACAGATTTATACCAACCGCTTATGAATTCACAGATATTGCAGGACTTGTAAAAGGAGCATCTCAAGGTGAAGGGTTAGGAAATAAATTCTTATCACATATTAGAGAAGTAGATGCTATAGTAGAAGTAGTACGTTGTTTTGATGATGGAAAAATTATTCATGTTGATGGTAATATAGATCCAATTAGAGATATAGAAACAATAAATTTAGAACTTGCAATAGCAGATTTAGATGTAATTAATAACAGATTGGAACGAGTTTCAAAAAAAGCACGTACAACAAAAAACAAAGACGACTTGGTAGAAGTAGAAGCATTAGAAAAAGCAAAACAAGCATTGGAAGAAAACAAAGCTTTAAGACAAGTGGAATTTACTGAAGATGAATTAAAATCCTTAAAATCATATAGTTTTCTAACGCTAAAGCCAATTATTTATTTAGCAAATATAAAAGAAAGCGAATTAGGAAACCCAGATAATAAATATGTACAAGAAGTAAAACAGTATGCTTTAAAAGAAAATGCTCAAGTAGTAAGTCTATGTGCAAAAGTAGAAGAAGATTTAAGTGAATTAACAAAAGAAGAAAAACAGGAAATGTTAGAAGTACTAGGGTTAGAAAAATCTGGTTTAGATAAACTAATTCAAGCAACTTATGATATTCTAGGACTAGCAACATATTTTACGGTTGGAAAAGATGAAGTAAGAGCATGGACATTCAAAAAAGGTATGAATGCTAAACAATGTGCTGGAATTATTCATTCGGATTTTGAAAAAGGATTTATAAGAGCAGAAGTTATGTCATATGAGGATTTAGTAAAATACGGAAATGAGTTAAAGGTAAAAGAAGCAGGACGTGCAAGACTAGAGGGCAAGGATTATATTCTGCAAGATGGAGATATTTGTCATTTTAGATTTAATGTTTAAATATATAAGGAAAGAATAATGCAAAAATATCAATTAATCATATTTGAAACAAATAGAAAAGATGGATGTATGAGTTTAGCAGAGAAATTTTATCCTGAAAACTATACAGAACAAGATAGAAGAAATGAATTATCGAAAGTTAAAGATAAGATTGGAAAAAAATACAATTTTAATGGAAAAAATATAACTCAACCACAACAAAAAGATGTAGAAAAAAATATAGAGTATCCAGATGGCACCTACATTAAAATACAAAAAGAAAATCTATTACAAGAAGATCATTGGTATGAAAAACTACCATGTGATATTCTTCTAATCGATAGTCAAAATCCTAACATCGTGATAGGACACAGAATGGCAGACTGTCCAATCGTAATTGCAGAAGATACAAAAAAACAAGTTGCAGCAGTTTCACACTGTGGTGCTAAACAAATTAATAGGGGAGTTCCAAGATGGACAGTAGAAGCTTTAAAGAAAGAAGTAAATAGTAACCCAGAAGATATACATATCTACATAGGAAGTTGTATAAAAAAAGAAAACTACCAATATGATAAATATCCAGCCTGGGCTACGAATCAAGAAGTGTGGAAAGAATGTATTACCAAAAAAGGAGATATTTATTATATAGATTTAATAAAGGCAATCAAAAAACAACTAGCTAAAGAAAAGATAAAAATAGAAAATATAAAAGAAAGCCCTATAGATACATATACCAATAAAGATTATTATTCCCATACAGAGGAAGTACGAGATAAAACAAAAAATATAGGACAAAACTTTGTAGGATGTTTTTATCAAAGTATAGAAAAATAAGAATTAGTATCAAAATAATCTAGACAAACATATAAAATATTGCTATAATACTAACGAGTATTTTAAATACTCCTTGCTACTGATGTAGCCATTAGTCCAAAAGGAGGTGTAAAAAATGAGAAAGTATGAAATTATGTTCATCGTAAGACCTGATATGGAAGAAACAGAAATTCAAAAGACAGCAGAAAATTTAAAAAAGGTTTTAGAAGGTGGAAAAGCAAAAATGCTAGAAGAAAAGGCAATGGGTCCTAGAGAATTAGCTTACGAAATCAAAAAATTTAAAACTGGATATTATTACTTATTCGTAGTAGAAGCAACTCCAGAAGCAGTTGCTGAATTCGACCGTGTTGTAAGAATCAATGAAAGCTTACTTCGTCACTTAATTGTAAAAGTAGAAGACTAAAAAAGAGGTAGAATATGAATAAAGTATTTTTAATAGGAAGATTAACTAGAGACCCAGAATTAAGATATACAGGAAGTAACACTGCTGTTGCAACTTTCTCTTTAGCAGTAAATAGAAATTTTACAAATGCTAGTGGAGAAAGAGAAGCAGACTTCATAAACATTGTCGTTTGGAGAAAGCAAGCAGAGAATGTAAAAAACTACTTATCACAAGGTAGTCAAGTTGCAATCGATGGCCGTATTCAAACCAGAAGCTATGATGATCAAAATGGTCAAAAACGTTATGTGACTGAAGTAGTAGCTGACAATGTAGAATTCTTAGGTTCAAAAGGGTCATCTAATAATATGAATGCTAATAGCAATGCACAAACTTCATCAGGTAGTGCAGAACCTACACCTTACGACTTTGGTCCAAGTAGTGAACCAAAGGGAACAGATGTAGATAGCAATCCTTTCGCTGATTTTGGATCTAGTATCGAAATAAGCGATGATGAATTACCATTCTAAAAAAGGAGGAATAAAAATGGCAGAATTTGGACGCAGAAAGAAAAAAGTATGTATGATGTGTACTGGTGCAACAGTTGACTATAAAAATCCTGAAACTTTAAAAAGATACGTAAATGAAAAAGGTAAAATTGTTTCAAGAAGAGTAACTGGTAACTGTGCTCGTCATCAAAGATATATTTCAACACAAATTAAAAGAGCAAGAGCAATCGCTTTGATGCCTTATACAAGATAATAAATTGAGTTCTTCTAGGAGCTCTTTTTTATTTTACAAACAATAGAAAGTATTATATAATAAGAAAGAGGAATACAGGAGGAAAAGATGAAAATTATAGAGCAAAGAAAAGAACTTAATAAACGGATTAAAAGAGCAAAAGTCATCTTTTTAATGGCACATAAAGACATAGATTTAGATGCTTTAGGAAGTTGTATAGGGTTAAGTTTGATTTTAAAAGAAAGAAAAAAAACTTGTTATATAATTATAGATGATAAAGAACACGAATTAGGTGTCGAAAAAATATTAAAAGAATTAGATGGATGTATTCCAATAATAAGAGGAGAAGATATTGATAAATATATTTATCCTAATAATAAAAGAAATCTTTTAATAGTTTTAGATACAAATAAAACAGAACTAGTTCAAAACAAAGAAATTTTAAAGAAAATAGATCAAAAAGTAATTATTGATCATCACGATTTAGGGAAAACAACTATCAAAGATGCATTTGTTATTCAAGATGATGAAGTATCAAGTACGTGTGAAATGATTACAGAATTAACAGAATTTTACGATGTAGAACTAGATCCATATTATGCAACAGTACTATTATCAGGAATAGTATTAGATACTAATAATTTTACTTTAAAAACAAGTGCAGAAACTTATTATGCAGCATATTATTTGGCTAATTTAGGGGCTAGTGCTAAAAAAGTTCAATATTTATTAAAGCAGGAAGTAGAAGAATATACAGAAAGGCAGAAATTATTAACCGATATAGAAACAATTAATAAAAAAATAGCTTTTACAAAAGCCAGTCCATACACGATATATCGCCGAGAAGATTTAGCGAAAGTGGCAGATACACTCCTTTTCTTTAATAATATTGAGGCCTCTTTTGTAATAGGTAAAATTGGAAAAGATACTATAGGAATCAGTGCTAGAAGCTTAGGAAACTTTAATATATCAAAAATTTTAGAAAGCTTAGGTGGCGGCGGTGATGACTATAACGGTGCTGCTAGGTTTGAAAAAACGACAATTAGTAAAGTAGAACAAGAATTAAAAAAGGTAATTGCAAAAGAAATGGGTGAATAAAATGGAAGTAATATTTATTAAAGATTTAAAAAACCAAGGAAAAAAAGGAGAAATAAAAAAAGTAAAGGATGGTTATGCAGAGAACTTTTTAATTAAAAATGGCTATGCAGTAATCAAAAATAAAGAAAATATGGCAAAACTAGAAAAAGAAAAGCAAGCAAAAGCAGCAAGTGATGCTAAAAACAAAAAAGAAGCAGAAGAATTAAAAAAAGAATTAGATAAGTTAGTATTAGAATTCAAAGTAAAAACTGGAGAAGGAGATAAAGTCTTCGGAAGTATTAGTATCAAACAAGTAAAAGATGCTTTGGCTAAAGAAGGATATAAGATAGAAAAAAGCCAAATAGAATTAACAACATCTATGGCAAGTTTAGGGTTCCATCGTGTAGATATTAACTTATACCCAGGTGTAAAAGCAACAATTAAAGCTCATATCATAAAATAGAGGTGAAATAATGCCATTAAAAACATTACCAAACAACATCGAAGCAGAAGAATCTGTATTAGGAGCGTGTTTTTTATCGAAATATGCTCTTCAAAAAGCCTGTGAAAGTTTAACTCCAGACTCTTTTTATGATGAAAAAAATGGTAAGATATTTGCTGCTATGAATGCATTAGTTGATGAGAAAACACCAATCGATATTACAACAGTAACAGGATACTTAAAGAAAAACAATCAACTAACAGAAATCGGAGGAGTAGAATACTTAACTGAAGTATTAAACTTTGTTCCAACAGCAAGCAATATTGATTATTATATAAAAAATGTAGAAGATGCATCTATTTTAAGAAAGCTAATAGAGACAGCCACTGATATTGCATCAGAAGGATATAGAACTGATGAAACAGTAAATGAGATTTTAGATAATTCAGAAAAAAAGATTTTAAATATTGTAAAAAATAGAAAATCAAGTGAGTTTAGATCAATAAAAGATATATTACAAAAAACACAATCGGATTTAGAAAGATTATCAGAACATAAAGGAGAAGTAACTGGACTAGCAACAGGATGGTATGACATAGACAAATTAACAACAGGTCTTCATCCTAACGAACTAATAATTATTGCCGCTCGTCCTGCCATGGGAAAAACAGTATTTGCTTTAAATCTTGCCACCCATGCAGCTATGACACAAGATAAGTCAGTAGCCCTTTTTAACCTAGAAATGAGTGCTGAACAATTAGCTATGCGTATTATTTCCTCATTAGGTCAAGTAGATGGATTTAAATTACGTACGGGAAATTTAATGAATACAGACTGGAAAAGAATCAATGAAGCAGTGTCCCAATTATCAAATACCAATTTAGTAATGGATGATACTCCAGGTATTACCATTGGAGAAATTAGAGCAAAATGTCGTAGACTAGCATCTAGTGAAAAAGGTTTAGCACTGGTAGTAATTGACTATTTACAGCTAATATCAGGAGGAAAAAACTACGGTGCCAATAGACAGCAAGAGGTCTCTGATATTTCAAGAAGTCTAAAGACATTAGCAATGGAATTACAAGTACCAGTAATTGCTTTATCTCAATTATCTCGTAGTGTAGAATCTCGTGAAGATAAAAGACCAATTATGAGTGATTTACGTGAATCTGGATCTATTGAGCAAGATGCTGATATTGTAGCTTTCTTATATAGAGATGATTATTATAAAAAAGAAGCAAGAAATGAAGATAATACAAGTATAGTAGAATTAATTATAGGAAAACATCGTAATGGACCAACAGCAACCGTAGAACTATTATTTAAAAAAGATACATCAACTATGCTAAATTTAAGTAAAGGAAATAGGGGTGAAGAATAATGAAAAACAAACTGACTAAGTTATTGGTAATAATGGTTTTAGGACTTACTCTTCCTTTGTTATCGGCTTATTCAACACCAGCACCTAAAACAAGGTATCGTGTTTATCTACATGGAGAATCTATTGGATTAATTAAATCGAAAACAGAGTTAGAAAAGTATATCGATAAGAAACAAAATCAAATAAAAGAGAAATTTGGTGTAGATAAAGTATATCTACCAGAAGACCTAGATATAGAAAAAGAAGTAACTTTTGATAATAATATTTCTAGTGTTAAAAAGATTTATAACAAGATTAAAGACATATCTCCATTTACTATCAAAGGCTATGCAATTACTATTGGAGCTGTAGATTCGCAAGCGGTTGATGGTACAAAAGTAAAAGGTAAAAAACAAACCATTTATGTATTAGATAAAAAAGTATTTGAAGAGGCAGTTGATAATATAGTTCATTCTTTTGTAGCAGAAGAGGATTATAATAACTATGCAAAGGATACACAAGAAGAAATAAAAGATACAGGAAAAAAAGTAGATGAAATCTACATAGAAAATAAGATAACAATCAGTAAGAAAAATATCCCTGTAGATAAAACAATCTATCAAGATACAAGTTCATTAAGTCGATATCTAATGTTTGGTACTACAAAAAGTCAACAAAAATATACAGTACAGGCAGGAGATACAATAGAACAAATATCATTTAATAATAAAATTTCAACTGAAGAATTCTTGATTGCTAACCCTAAATTTTCTAGTGCAAATACATTACTATATGCTGGGCAGACAGTAACTTTAGGAATACTAAAGCCTCAAATTAGTATTGTAGAAATTGATCATGTTGTATTTGATGAAGAAACAAATTATCAAACAGAAACACAATATGATAACAACAAAGAAGTTGGTTATAGTGAGGTAAAACAAGCAGGTGTTAAAGGTATTACAAGAAAAACACAAAAGGTAAAGAAAATCAATGGAGCAACAGTAGACGTAACTCCTGTCGGAAATGGTGAGGTATTAAAAGAACCAATCAATGAAATAGTAGTAAAAGGTGGTAAAAAATCTAGCTATTATGGTTATGGAGAAGCTATTGCTACTGCTGGAGAATGGGGATGGCCAGCAACATGCTCATCTGTTTCAAGCCCTTTTGGATATAGATGGGGAGTATTACATGACGGAACAGATATTGCAGGATGTGGATATGGTTCAAATATCTTCGCAGCCCGTTCAGGAACCGTAGTACAATCATCATATAAATACGACAATGGAGAATTTATCACGATTGACCACCATGACGGATATTATTCAATGTATGCACATATGGTATCAGGTTCAAGAAGAGTTAGAGTTGGTGACTATGTAGAAAAAGGACAGGTTATAGGAAGTATGGGAAGAACAGGAGCAGCAACAGGTGTCCACTTACACTTCTCAATTTGGCGAGGTTACCCATACCGTGGAGGAAGAGCTCTAAACGCAATGAGCTTCTACTAAAATGAAAGTAAAAACAATAGCCAGCGGTTCAAAAGGAAATTGTTCAATAGTATTATGTAACAATACAAATATAATCATAGATATGGGAATTTCCTACTTAACTCTTAAAAGGAGTTTAGAAGAAAATTCCCTTTCTTTTGAACAATTTTCAGGAATTTTAATTACACATAGTCATAAAGATCATATTAATGGGTTAAAATCATTAATAAAGCATACCAACTTAATCGTATATATTCCAGAGAAAATGTATGAAGAACTAGAAGAGTATGTTCCAAAATATCGTTGCTCGTTCATAGATGATAATTTTCAAATACAAGACGTAGAAATAGAACTTATACATACTTCACATGATGCACCCTGTTCAGTAGGTTACATTATAACTTATAATGATAAATCTCTTGTTTATGTAACAGATACAGGCTATATAAATAGAAAGTATTTAGCAAAAATGACAGAGAAAGATATCTATGTAATAGAAGCTAATCATGATGAAATAATGCTAATGGATGGTCCATATCCAAGATTTTTAAAAGAAAGAGTAATTAGTGATAAAGGGCATTTATCTAATAAAACAACAGCAAAATATTTAAAAAAAATAATAGGAAAAAATACTAAATACATAGTATTAGCCCATCTAAGTGAAAAGAACAATACAGAAGCCAAAGCTTTAGAAGCAGTACACGAAGAATTAGGAGAGACAAAAACGCAGATACTAATTGCTAGACAATCAGAAGAAAGTCCAATGTTAGAGGTGTAATATGATAAAAATAATTACTGTAGGATCGTTAAAAGAAAGATATTTAAAAGAAGCTATAGAAGAATATCAAAAAAGAATAAAAAAATATACAGATATAGAAATAATTGAAGTAAAAGATGAAGGTCTATTACCACCTATGCAAGCAATGGAAAAAGAGTCAGAAAAAATTAAAAAGCATATATCAGAAAAAGAGTATATAATTACTTTAGAAATTGAAGGAAAACAATTTACTTCAGAAGAATTCTCGAGAAAAATAGAAGATATTCAAATGATTAATAGTAACATTACATTTATTATAGGTGGAAGTTATGGAATTGATCAAAATATAAAAGAAAAAGCAAAGACTCATCTTTCTTTTTCAAAAATGACTTTTCCACACCAATTATTTAGAGTATTATTGCTAGAACAAATATATAGAGCATTTAAAATAATGAATAACGAAAGTTATCATAAATAAAAAGAAAAGAGGCAAAATATGATAGGTAATAGCTGGGATGAACTATTAAAACAAGAATATCAAAAAGAATACTTTAAGAATTTAATGGACTTTATTAAAGAAGAATATAAAACAAAAACTGTATACCCTAAACAAAGTGATGTTTTTAATGCCTTTCGTTATACAGATTTTGACAATGTAAAAGTTGTAATATTAGGTCAAGATCCATATCATGGACCAAATCAAGCCGAAGGACTATCTTTTTCTGTAAGTAACGAAGTATTAAAACCACCATCTTTAAAAAACATTTTTAAGGAGCTAGAAAGTGATTTGGGAATACCATTTCCAAAACATAACTCACTTAAGCCCTGGGCAAAAGAAGGAGTCCTACTATTAAATGCAGTATTAACAGTAGAAGCCCATACTCCAACATCTCATAAAGACCATGGCTGGGAACAATTCACTGATCAAGTAATCGAGATAATAAATAAAAAAACTACCCCTGTAGTATTTATATTGTGGGGAAGTTATGCTAGAGCTAAGAAAAAATTAATAACCAATCCTATTCATTATGTAATTGAATCAGCCCATCCTTCACCATTTTCAGCATATAATGGATTCTTCGGTAGTAAGCCATTTTCAAAGGCAAATGAATTTCTAAAAAGTAAAGGATTAAAAGAAATAAATTGGTGCATAGAATAAAAAAGAAGATTTAAAAAATTAAACCTTCTTTTTATTTTGTGCTTGAACAGCAGTGATAGCTACAACACCAACGATATCATCAGCAGAGCATCCACGAGATAAATCATTGACTGGAGCAGCAATACCTTGTGTAACAGGTCCATAAGCTTCCGCTTTGGCAAGTCTTTGAACTAGTTTATATCCAATATTACCAGCATCTAAATCAGGGAAAACTAATACGTTAGCACGTCCAGCAACTGGACTATGAGGCGCTTTAGAAGCTGCAACTTCTGGAACAATAGCAGCATCTAATTGTAATTCCCCATCAATTTTATATTGTGGATAATTTTCTTTTGCAATCTTTACAGCTTCAATCACTTTATCAACATCAGGATGAGAAGCACTTCCCATAGTAGAATGAGATAACATTGCAACAATAGGCTCTTTTTGAACTAATAATTGGAATGTTTCTGCACTAGATGCAGCAATAGCAGCCAATCTTTCTGGAGTAGGATTTTGCTCTAAACCACTATCTGCAAAAATAAAGGTTCCATGTTCACCATAATTACAATTTGGAACAACCATTAAGAAAAATGCTGAAACCAACATAGTACCTGGCTTAGTCTTTATAATTTGTAAAGCTGGTCTCAAAGTATTTGCAGTTGAATGACATGCTCCACTAACAACACCATCAGCTTTACCTGTTTTAACTAACATACATGCATAATACATATAGTCTTCTAATAATAATTTCTTTGCCGCTTCATGGGTAAGCCCTTTGTTTTTACGAATTTCTACTAACTTTTCGATAAATTCATCAGTGAGAGGAGAAGTAAAAGGATTAATAATAGTAGCTTTACTAATATCAAACCCTTTTCCTTTTTCTTCGATATCTTCCTCTTTACCAATTAGTATAATATTTGCAATATCATCTTTTAATATTTTCTCTGTAGCCTCCATAATACGGCGATCCATTGTTTCTGGTAAAACAATCGTCTTTTTTTCTTTTTTTGCTCTTTCTTTTATATTATCAATAAATGACATATTAAACCTTCTTTCTAATTATCTTTTAAAATTTCATAAACTTCTCTTTTTTCATGATTATAGAATTCCTTTTTCTTATATCCAAAAAATAATCGAATAATATTAGAAGGAAAAGATACAATAAGCTGATTAAATGTAACAACAGTATCATTATAAAATTTAATCGCAGCAACTAAATCGATTTCATTAGTATTTAAATCTTCAATAATATGAACTAAAGATTCGCTTTTAAAAAGCTTTTCATTATCATCTAAAGTTTGAAATAATTCATTATAGCCTTTTTTTAATAAATCGTTTAATTCAAAATGATTTAAATCTATGATAGTTTCGCTATCTAGCTGCTCTAAAAATTCTTCTAATTTTAATTCTTTAGCAATCACTTGTTTAGCTCTTTTAAGTAAATCTAATTTTCTCTGTAAAAATAAGTCTATATTATTTTCTGCTTCTTCCATTTTAATAATAGAAATTTGAAATTTATTATGAAATAAAATAAAAATAATTCCAATCAAAGCAAGCACAATAACACCAGCCAAAACAACTTCTATCATCATATCACCTCATTATTATCATTATATCAAACAAAAGAATAAAAAGAAATAATACAATAATAAAACCAAGAAAATTCTTGGCTTTATTTTTTACAATATGTTTTAATTTTTTCTCTACTGTTTTCTATTTCTTGTTCAGTCATTACTCCTTGATATCTACTTTCTTCTTTAGAATAAATAGGTAAATCTTGAATGATTTGATTTTTCTTCAAACTATAAGTAGTATTAGACGGAACACTTGGTGAAATAAAACCTAATTTAATTTGTGATGTTCTAATTTCATCTTCATCCATAACACCATGAAATCTACTAGGTTCCATCGAATTGATTGGTAAATCTTGAATGATTTGATCTTTTGTTAAATGATAAATAAAAGGATTGGATTTAGTACTTTTATCTTCTAATAATTTTGTACCCTCTGTATTAAAAAGCTTAGTAAAATCTTGTTTTGTTTGACCTTTACCATTATTTTTAGAAGTTTCTTTCTTGCTTTCTTTTTTGTTTTTTCTAGCAAAAAGTTTACTAAATAAAGATTTATCTTTCTTAGTCATACAAAAAGTAGTAGTATCTATTCCTTTTTCATCTGCCATCTTTAAAATTCCTTGTTGGAAAAAAGATTTAGTTTTTGGATAATTCTTCGTAATATTTTGTAATGTTTTAGATAAAGAACGCTCTAAATTTTGATGAGAAATAGTAAGTTCACCTTTATGAACATTTTTTCTCGAAAAGAATCTTCTCTTTCTCCCCGGAACAACAACATCATCAAATTTAAAACTTTTATTTTTTATTCCTTTTAGCAATTCCTCTTTTACACTAGAAAAGATAGAATTTAAAAAATTTTTATTTTTTAAGTCACGAGGTTTAAGATTATAGTATTCTTTTAATTGTTTTCTACCAATTTTTGATAAGTAATCAATTTGGTTTTCAACAACATTAGAGCTTGCTAAATCAACAACACTTACTTTTTCTTTTTCATCATCATCTACTGGCAGTTCAGGTTGATTAGCAATCATTTTTTTAAACTCTTTTGAAAGAATAAGATGATTATACTGTTCAGTATCTCTACTCTTCGCTACCTCAGCAGATTCATATCCAATCCATCCGTCTACACTACCACAGAAAACAGGAGGATGATAAATATGGGCTTTTAAATCTTTATCTTCTTTTATAATTTCTTGTAATATTTGATAATAGTCAAGAAGATGTTTAGAATCAGAACGAATAGTAAATGATTTATCATTTCTAAATCTAGTTTGCATTTCGAATAAATAAGGTAAATCTTTATCTTCACATTTATCTAAAAATTTACTAGCAAATTTATGAAGATATTCCAAATCTACATTCACATATAAAACATGTTCAACCTCAAAAGGTGTAGGATGCATGTTGCCATCTTCCTCATGAATATCAACAGAACTAATCTGTAGACTCTCTTTTGAAACATCAAGAAACTTATTTAGATATTCTGTTTTTCTTTTATGAGGAAAAGCAGCAACAGCATCTTTCCAAGTTGTAACATCACCGATATTCTTAAAGTGTTGTTGTAAAGAATACAAAGGACTAGTATTAGAAATTTCTCTTGTAGTTAAATGTTTTTTCCAATAATTAAAAACTTTAGCATAAAATTCATTCAAATCATCTGGAGTAAAAACATGACTTCCCTTTGCATAGACATTGCTGACATCACCTTGATAATTATTGTCTAAAAAGTTATGACTTGCATAAGCCTCAATCAATGAGTCAAAATTACTTTCATCAAGAATTGGATTTTGAATCTTTTTATAAAAATCTTCTAAATTAGTTATCATAATAATCCCCCTATAAATAACGCGTATAGTATATCAAAAAAAAGAGAAAATGTCAATCAATTAAGCCGGTTTGACATTTTCTACTTTAGAATCAAATACTTCTTGCTCTGTATTCACAGGTTCCGTACCCTTAATAAAATACATCATTTTCTTCTTTTTGTCTTGATCAGTTGCTAATCTTCCAGAAATTGGTTCAACTAATACAGCGGATACATTTTTAGGCATTTCATACCACTCATCACCAGAAGGAATATTTCTCTCATAGTATTCGATAGATTTATACCATATGTCTTGAGCATACTTATATTCACTAGTCTTTAGTGTCTGATTATCATCATAACCAACCCATACAGCACAGACAATATTATTATTAAAACCAATATCCCAATTATCGGTTTCAGTAGTACCACTTTTTAAGGCATATTTATGCGTAAGTTTAGGAGCAAGACCAATAGCAGTAGGATAGTTATAGTCTATATAATCGACATCATAGGTAGCAGTTAGTAAATTATTTAAAATAAAAGTAATACTAGGGTTCAATACTGCTTCCTTAGAATTTTTTGCTTCATATAAGACAGTACCATCAGAATCTTCAACTCTTTCAATAAAATGCGGAGTAACCTTGTTTCCTAAGTTTGCAAACGCAGAATATCCAGCAGCCATTTCCAATATATTGATTTCGTTAGTTCCCAAGGGAAGAGAAGGAACATTTTCTAGTTTTGCAGTAATACCTACACGCCTAGCTACATTGATTAAAGAATCCCCTCCTAAAAAAAGATGGGTTTTAACAGCATATATATTTTCAGAATATGCAATCGCTGTCCCCATAGAGATAGGCTTATTTCCGTACGTTTTATTATAATTCTGTGGAGTATAGTCCTCTTGATCATTAAATACAAAAGTAGTCTCTTCACTAGTAAAAGAGGAGCTAGAAGTAAATCCATTCTCAAGGGCTGCATAGTATAGGTACGGTTTCATAGTAGATCCGACTTGCCTTAAAGAATCAGTTGCTCTATTAAAAGAAGATTCATCATAATCTTTACCACCAACTAAAGCTAAAACACCACCTGTATTAGGATCCATTAACACAACAGACGTTTGTATTTCAGACTCTTCAGGAATGGATTCTTTGATATTTTCTTCTACTTTCTTTTGTAAATCCAAATCTAAATTAGTATAAATTTTTAGTCCACTAGTGTCAGAATAAGACTTAGGTATACTATCAATAGATTCTAATTCATCCATAACTGCATCATGATAATACATTACTGTAGTTAATTCATCTCGTTCCTTTTCCCCTAGAAATTGCAACTCTTTTTGATAAGCATCTTCTTTTTCCTGTTCTGTAATAATACCATTCCCCACTAACAAATTTAAGATAAGTAACTGTCTTTCCTTTGCTGCTTCTAAATTTACTAAGGGAGAGAAATTAGCTGGAGATTTAGGAATTCCTGTTAACATAGTAGCTTCTGCTAAGTCTAAATCCTTAGCACTTTTACCAAAATAATAATTACTAGCATTTTCAATTCCATACATTCCGTGCCCATAATTAATTGTGTTGAGATACCCCTCCAATATTTCATCTTTAGAATAAGTGGATTCAATTTTTATGGTATACCACATTTCATCCCATTTTCTTTTCCAAGTTTTATCAAAAGTTAAAAAAAGATTTTTTGCATATTGCTGTGTAATAGTAGAAGCACCTTGCTGAGTACTACCACTAGTCAAATTAACATAAAATGCTTTTAAAATCCGCAAATAATCAAATCCGTGATGCTTATAAAAATTTTTATCCTCAGTATAAATAGTTGCGTCAATAACATATGGAGAAATATCATCAAGAGATACCCATTCTTTTTCGTTATTTCCTTGAAAGAAAACCTCTTCATTTTTATCATATAAAAAAACACTATTTGTTGTATTAATAACAACTTTAGGAGATAGTTTAACATAAAGCTGAATACCTAAGTAACAAAAAAGAGCAATAACAATAAAAATCCCCAAAAGTTTTCCTAACTTCTTCAACATGCGCATGGAATCATTCCTTTCTTTAGTATTATTGCAACTTAGAAAAAAAATATGTATGAAACCATATAAATTAAAAGTAATAGGAAAATAAATATAATTATGTTATAATCAAAACTAGAAATTGAAAAGAGGTGAAAAATATGCCAAAAATTAATATAAAAATTACTCTTAAAACCAAAGAGCAAACAATAGAAAATAAATACAAAGCTATTTTTCATCCAGAAACAAATATAATAATATATCAAGAAGAAGACAAGACAAAAACCCAATTTGATTTACGAAATCTAAGACTCCGACGGGAAAATGAAAACTTATGTCTGGAATATTTATTTAATGAACAAAAAGAAACAAAAGGAATAATAAAAATAAAAGAATTAAATCAAAATTTACAGGTAAATATTCAAACCAAAAAAATTATGCAACAAAATAAAAATATAGAAATAGAATATCAATTAGAAGATGAAAAATATAAATATAAATTAGAGGTGATAGAATGAGTATAATAAAGAAATTAAATAATGATATTGAAAAACTTGTAGAACAGGCAGGATATAAAGTAGAAAACCTAGCATTACAACCCTCTGGAAGAAGAGATTTAGGACAGTTTCAATTAAACGATGCTATGACCTTAGCTAGAACTTATAAAAAATCTCCTCGATTAATAGCAGAAGACATCATAAAAATCTTACAACAGGATAGCAGATTTACCAATCTAAATATTGCTGGACCAGGATTTATCAATATTACATTAACAGATGCATATTTAGGAGAGTTATTAACTCAAATATATGAAGATAAAAATTTAAACATCGATAAGAGACCAAGAAAAAAAATTATTTTAGATTATGGTGGAGCCAATGTAGCAAAAGCATTACATGTAGGACATTTAAGAAGTGCCAATATCGGTGAAGCATTAAAAAGATTGGCGACTTTACTTGGTTATGAAGTAATAGGAGATGCCCATTTAGGAGACTACGGTAGACCTTTAGGACTTGTGGTATTAGAAATCAAAAAAAGATACCCCGAACTTCCTTATTTCGATGAATCTTACACGGGAGATTTTAGTGAAATAGAACCTCCCATTACTAATAGTGATTTAGAAGAAATATATCCATATGCTTCTAGCAAGTCAAAAGAAGATGAAAAATATTTAGAAGAGGCAAGAGATATTACATTTAAAATCCAAAATCATGAAAGAGGATATTATGATTTGTGGAAAAAAGTAGTAGAAATTTCGAAAAAGGATATTAAACAAGTATATGATATGCTAAATGTAAACTTTGAATTATGGCTAGGAGAAAGTGATGCAGCAGAATACTTAGATGAACTAACAAAAATTTATGAAGAAAGTAACGTACTAATAGAAAGTGAAGGAGCACAAATCATAGAAGTAAAAGAAGATAGTGATACTTCTCCTATGCCACCATTACTATTTAAACGTTCCAATGGTACAGTATCTTACGAAACAACAGATTTAGCGACAATTCTTCAGCGTCAAAAAGAAATGAATCCAGATGAAATATGGTATTGTGTCGATGCTAGACAAGGTTTACATTTTGATCAAGTATTTCGTGCTGCCAGAAAAGTAAAACTAATAGAAGATAAGGTAATATTAGAACATATTGGATTTGGAACCATGAATGGAAAAGATGGAAAGCCATTCAAAACCAGAGACGGTGGTGTCATGAGTTTAAAAGGGTTAATTAATCTAGTAGAAGAAGAAACTAGAAAAAAAATTAATCCAGATACAGTAGAAGAAGATATGAGGGAAGAAGTTGCTAAAACCGTAGCAATCGCAGCACTAAAATATGCAGATTTACTACCATTTAGAGGAACTGATTATATCTTTGAACCAGAAAAATTTGCAGATTTAGAAGGAAAGACAGGTCCATATCTTTTATACTCAACAATTCGTATGAAATCACTTTTAACAAAAGGAGAAAGTTTAGAGATAGGAAAAATAACTCAGTTTAAAACCGAAACAGAAAAAGATATTGCTCTTACTATCTTAAGACTACCAACGACATTAAACAAAGCGCTAGATTCTAGAAGTCTAAATGACATTACAGAATATATTTATAAATTAACATCTTTATATAATAAATTTTATGCTGAAAATAAAATTTTAACAGAAGAAGATAAAGAACTTCAAAAATCTTGGTTAACTTTGACAAAAATCGTCTATGATATAAACATGACACTATTAGATGTTTTAGCAATAAAAGTTCCAGAAAAAATGTAAAAAAGTGTTGCATGTCTAATAGATATATGTTATAAGTTTATTGGTAATTTTTTTACCATAACAAATTATAAATTTTAGCATATAATGTTTTTGAATATAGGAGGGCATTATGAGTCTTAGTAAAATGAGCAAAGAAGATTTAGAATTATTATCAAATAAGGATATTACTAATTTGATTTTAGAAGAAAGTAAAAAACCTATCAATACAGCAGACTTGTTTAAAAAAATTATTAAATTATTAGAATTACCAGATAGCGTTTTTGAAACTAAAATTGGAGATTACTATACGGCACTTTCTACAGATAAAAGATTTATTTTATTAGATGATGGAAAGTGGGACTTAAGAAGTCGTCATACGTCAGATAAGGTTGCTAAAGTAACAGAAGAAGATGAAGAAGATGATACTGATAGTGAACCAGAGAAAGAAGAAGAAATAGAAGAAATGGAAGAAGATAACTACGACGACACAGAAGAAGAATATGACGAAGATGCAAATGAAGAATTAAAAGATTTGGTAGTAATAGATGAAGATGAACTAGAACTAGAACAATAATCTAGTTTTTTTCTTCCTAAAACTGTGATATAATACCAGTGATTACCAAGAAAGGGTGAAAGGCATGATAGAAAGATTAGAAGCTACATTAGAAAAATATAATTATTTACAAGAAGAATTGACAAAGACAGAAGTTTTAAGCGATATAAAAAAGACAAGAGAATATTCCAAAGAAATGGCTTCGTTAGAGGACGTTGTAAACTGTTATAAAAGATATAAAAAAGTCTTAGAAGAGATAGAAAGTACCAAAGAAATGACAAAAGACTCTGAATTAGGAGAAATGGCTAAAGAAGAATTAAAAGAACTAGAAGCAGAAAAAGAAAAATTAGATGGAGAACTAGAAGTTCTTTTAATTCCTAAAGATCCTAATGATGATAAAAATGTTGTTATCGAAATCCGTGGAGCAGCAGGTGGAGATGAAGCTAATATTTTTGCAGGAGACTTGTTTAGAATGTATACAAGATATGCCGAAAAAAAAGGTTTTTCTTATCAAGTATATAACTCAGTAGACGGTACTGCCGGAGGATTTAGTCAAATTGAATTTATTGTAAAAGGTGCAAATGCTTACTCTTTACTAAAATATGAAAGCGGTTCTCATAGAGTACAACGTGTCCCTGTAACGGAGGCAAATGGGAGACTTCAAACTTCCACAGCGACAGTCTTAGTAATGCCAGAAGCAGATGAAGATATAGAGATAGAAATTAATCCTAATGATTTAAGAATTGATATCTATCGATCTAGCGGTTGTGGAGGACAAGGAGTAAATACAACAGACTCTGCCGTAAGAATTACCCACTTACCAACCAATACAGTCGTTACATGTCAAAATGAAAGAAGTCAAATTCAAAATAAAGAACAAGCAATGAAAGTTTTAAAAACAAGACTTTACGAGATGCAACTACGTGAGCAACAAGAAGCAGCAGGTGCCGAAAGAAGAAGCAAAATCGGTACAGGGGACCGTGCAGAAAAAATAAGAACGTATAACTATCCACAAAATCGTGTAACTGACCATAGAATTGGATTCACTACTAAAAACTTAGATCGTGTAATGGATGGAGATTTAGATGATATTATCAATGCGTTAATTCAAGAAGATCAAAAAAGAAAATTACAAGGAGAAACAGAAGCGTAATGACAGTAGAAGACCTTCTGTTTTTTGCTAAACAGCATATACACTCAGATCATGCTAAAATACTAATTGCAGAACTTCTAAACTGTAATCCATTAGAGTTATTAAATCATTTAGAAAAAAGAATCCCAGAAGAAAAAGTGGAGTTATTAAAAAGAGAAATAAAAGCCTTAGAAGAAAATAAACCACTACAGTATGTTTTAGGAAATGTAAATTTTTATGGAAATAAATTTTATGTAGATGAGAGAGTTTTAATTCCTAGGTTTGAAACGGAAGAACTTGTGGAAAATACCATTAAGTATATTAACAGATTTTTCACAGAACCTGTGGATATTATAGATTTAGGTTGTGGTAGTGGAGTAATTGGATTAACATTAGAAAAAAAAGTTTCCACAAAAACTGTGGATTTAGTTGATATTAGTAGTAGTGCTCTAGAAGTAGCACGGAAAAACTGTGGAAAACTAAATTCTAAGGCTAATATAATTCAAAGTGATATGTTCAGTGCTGTGAATAAAAAATATGATGTCATTATCAGTAATCCACCATATATAAAAACTAATGAAGAAATAGAAGATATTGTTAAAGAAAATGAACCAAGTATAGCTTTGTATGCTGGTGAAGATGGATTAGATTGTTATAAAAAAATATTAGAAAATATAAAAGAACATATCAAAGAAAAAAGTTTAATTGCCTTTGAAATTGGAATGAGGCAAGCAAATGACATACAAAAGCTAGTAAACAAATATTTACCAGATAGCAAAACAGAAGTAAAAAAGGATATGTCGGGTAAAGATAGAATGTTTTTTATATTTTTTGGAATAAATTAAGTTTTTTTGAATAAAAAAAACTTTTTTCTTTCACTATATAGTTGAAAGGAAGAGACAAATGAAAAAACTAGTCATCGTATTAGCAATAATAACGGCAATATTAGTAATAAATAAAGAAGAAAAAATAATAATTCCCAAAGAAGCGATTCGTTTTAGAGTAATTGCAAATAGTAATAGTTACAAAGATCAAAAAATAAAAAAGAAAGTAGTAAATAATTTAAACCAAGAGATAAGAAAAATAACAACTTTAGATACATCATTACAAGCTTCTAGAAGAAATATAAATCAGGAAATACCATCCTTTTCTAGAGTAGTTGCCAAAACATTACAAGAACAGGAACCCAATCAAACGTTCTCGATAGATTATGGAATGCACTATTTTCCAGAAAAAGAATACAAAGGAATTGTCTATGAAGAAGGAGAATATGAATCTCTCGTAATTACATTGGGAAATGGTCTAGGAGAAAACTTTTGGTGTGTATTGTTTCCTCCACTATGTCTATTAGATACAGAAGAAGTAGAAGATGTAGAATATACATCTTTTGTAAAAGAGTTAATAGATAAGTATTTTTAAATAATATAACAAATAGAATATATAAGGTGATACTATGAACAACATCCTTATATATTTTTTTATGGCAGTGGGATTAAGTATGGATGCTTTTTCCTTAGCACTAGCATATGGAACAACTAAAATACCCATCACGAAAAAAATAATACTAAGCCTAACTGTTGGAATATTTCATTTTTTTATGCCAAAACTTGGAGCTTTACTAGGAACAGAATTACTGTTAAATTACATAGCGAGAGCTAACTATTTAGTAGGGATAATTTTTATCATCTTAGCGTTAGAGATGTTTCTTTCTAGAAAGGATAAAAAAACTGGAACAATCACTAATATAATCTCTATTATACTTTTTTCTTTCACAGTAAGTATAGATAGTTTTTCTGTAGGAATAGCTTTATCCTTAACTACAAGGAATATTGATGTTGCTTGTTTAATATTTGCTATTGTAAGTGCCACTTTTACTTTTTTAGGAGTAGAGTTAGGAATGAAAATAGCTAAAAGGTTTGAAAACAAAGCGGAATATGTAGGGATTATAATTTTACTATCACTAGGAATAAAATACATATTATTTTAATAAATAGAAAATAAGATAATAAAGAAAAAAAAAGAAAGCATTTCTGGACTTGTCAATAAAAAGTAGACAGTAAAAAAGAGTTATTTAAACCCTAGTTGAGTTCTATACTCAATTGGGGTTT
>CALVYF010000010.1 GCA_944372055.1 uncultured Bacilli bacterium
TGTTTGTTATAATAACAAAAAACATAAAGAAATCAAAATTTTAAATTTGAAATCTTTATGTTCAACATTATACGTGTTATACTACTATTAGGTGATTTTATGAATAAAATAATTTTGGTAGATGGTAATAATTTGTTATTTCGTAGTTTTTATGCTACTGCCTATCAAGGTGTGATTATGAAAAATTCTAAGGGGTTTCCTACTAATGCATTGTATGGCTTTATTAATATGATGCACAAGATTGTAGAAGAGGAAGCTCCTTCTTATATTATGGTGGCTTTTGATAAAGGTAAAACTTTTCGACATGATAAATATGATGAATATAAGGCTGGTAGGAGTGAAATGCCAGATGAATTGCGATTACAATTTCCTAAAGCAAAAGAAGTTTTAGATGCACTTGGTATTAAGTATTTTGAGATTGATAATTATGAAGCGGATGATATTATTGGCACTCTTTCTTTAGAAGTTGAAAATCGTGATGACTTTGTTGCCACTATTATTAGTAGTGATAAAGATTTATTACAACTTGTTAGTGATAAAGTTGTGATGAAGTTATTGAAACAAAGTGGTCATATTATGATGACAAAAGAAGAATTTGAAAAAACTTATCAAGTTCCTCCGATTTGTATGATTGATTTAAAAGCCTTAATGGGGGATGCTAGTGACCATATTCCTGGGGTCAAAGGAATAGGGGAAAAGACTGCTATTAATTTACTTTCTAAATTTGAAAGTTTAGATAATCTATATAATCATATTGATGAAGTGACAGGAAAGACAAAAGAAAAATTACAGAATGATAAAGATAGTGCCTATATGAGCTATGATTTAGCTACTATTTATCGGAAAGTTCCTTTGGATTTTACCTTAGAGGACTGTAAATATACAAGAGAGAATACAGAAGAGTTTAAATCTTTATTAGAAGAGTTTGAATTCCATTCATTACTAAAAAAATATCGTTTAGAAGGAGAATCTCAAGATTTGACTGTTGACGTGAAAAAAGAAGAAACAGCAATTTCTGTTTTGCCAATCGAGCAGCTTTCTTCTAATACATTTTCTTTCTATGTGGAGACTCGCGGTAGTGTTTATAGTAAAAGTGAAGTTTTAGGTGTTGGTATCTATGATGGTATGTCAGGTTATTTCTTATCTAAAGAAGAATTAGTGAAACATAAAAACTTGTTTTCTGGTAGTAGTTTTAAATATACTTATGACTTAAAAAAAGATATTGTTGTTTTACGTTCTTTGGGGATTGATGTTAATAATGTTACTTTTGATACAATGATAGCAACATATCTACTTGATTATGTAGTAAAAGATGATATTAGTTTTGTAGCACAGGCTTTTGATGTTAAACTTCCTTTATATGATGATTTGTTTGGTACTGAAAAAAGGCCGAAAGAAGTCAATTTGGAAGTATTATGTGATGTATGTTGTCGTAAAGCCAAATTTATTTATGATACACGTAATCAATTATTAGAAGAGTTACAAAAGAATAATGAATTAGATTTATTTCAAAAGATTGAGATGCCATTATCTAGAGTACTTGCTGATATGGAATTGACTGGTATTAAGGTTGATGTAGATTATTTAGATAAAGTGGCTAGTGAATTGAAGAGTCAGATGGAAATAATTGAAAAAGAGATTTATGAATTAGCAGGCGTTACTTTTAATATTATGTCTCCTGCACAATTATCTAAGGTTTTATTTGAAACTTTGGAAATTCCATATCCTAAACGTGTTAAGGATGGAAAATATTCTACTAGTAAAGATATTTTAGATAAAATTCGTTTTGTTCATCCTATTGTTGATAAGATATTGGAATATCGTACTTTAGCAAAACTTTATACTAATTATGCTGTTGGACTTAAAGCAGAGGTTCGTGAAGATGGTAGAATTCATACTATTTTTACTCAGACATTAACACGTACTGGTAGACTTTCTAGTATTAGTCCAAATTTACAAAATATTCCAGCAAGAGCAGAATATTCTAAATTAATTCGTAAAGCGTTTGTTCCTGATGATAATTCAAAGTTATTATCTAGTGATTACTCGCAAGTTGAACTTAGAATTTTTGCACATATGTCAAAGGCTGAGAATTTAATTCAGGCCTTTGTTGATGGCGAAGATATTCATACGAAAACAGCTTCTGATATCTTTCATGTTTCTATGGATGATGTTACGAAAGATATGAGACGTACTGCGAAAGCTGTTAATTTTGGAATTTTATATGGTATTAGTAGTTTTGGGCTTAGTGAAGATTTAGGTATTGATATTGCTACTGCTAAAAAGTTTATTGATAATTATTTGGAAACTTATCCTGGTATTTCTGAATATATGGAAGAAGAGAAGAAAAAAGCTTATGAGTTAGGGTATGTTACAACTCTTATGAATCGTCGTAGAGTTATTGAAGAATTAAAGAATAAAAATTATATGATACGTAGTAGTGGAGAGAGAATGGCATTAAATACTCCAATTCAGGGAACAGCGGCTGATATATTAAAAAAGGCTATGGTAGAGATATATGATGAATTTAATAAGCGTGGATTAAAGAGTAAGATGTTAATTCAGGTACACGATGAATTAGTATTTAATGTATTAGATGATGAACTTGAAGAAGTTAGTTCTATAGTAAGAGATATTATGGAAAATACTATTCAACTTAGTGTTCCATTAAAAGTAGATATTGAATATGGAAATAATTGGTACGAAGCTAAATAATAGGGAAGTAGGTGTAGTATGCCAGAAAAGCCAGAGGTAGTTACGGTTGCTAATACATTACAGAAACAAGTTCTTGGAAAAACAATTACTGATTGTAGTGTTTACTGGGATAATATCATTGCTTATCCTACGGTAGACGAGTTTAAACAAGAAATTGTTGGTCAGAAAATACGAAATATTAGTACGAGAGGAAAATGGTTGGTTTTTGAATTAGATAAAGATTTATTACTTATTCATTTGAGAATGGAAGGAAAGTTTTTCTTTCGAAATCTAGATGATATTAAGAATAAACATGAGCATGTTTTCTTTACGTTAGATCAGTGTATTAGTTTTCGTTTTCATGATGTTAGAAAATTCGGAAAAATGTATTTGTTAGATAAGAAGGATGCCTATTCTAAGAAACCTTTGTGTGACTTGGGATTAGAATATAATGATTTAGAATTGACTGGTAATTATTTATATCAAAAAATTCATTCTAAGAAATTACCAATTAAAACATTATTGTTAGATCAGAGTATTATTACTGGAATTGGAAATATTTATGATGATGAAATTTTATTTTTGAGTCATATTTCTCCACTTCGTAAGGGTGACATGATTACTAAAGAAGAGTGTGATAGTATTATTTTTAATACTCGAAAAGTTTTAGATGAAGCAATAAAAATGGGAGGAACCACAATCAAAAGTTTTACTTCTAGCGAAGGAGTTCACGGACTTTTTCAAAATAAATTATCAATTCATGGTAAGATAGGGGAGTGCCCTGTTTGTGGTAAGTCCATTGTAAAAATTAAAGTTGGTGGAAGAGGTACTTATTATTGTTCTTATTGTCAGAAATAAACATTGGAAAATGTTTATTTTTTCTTTGTAAAATCATGAAAAAAGTATAGAAAGTTGTTTACAAATGTTTTCTTTTTTTGTATAATGATATCTGTTCGGAAGGAGTAGTTAAGTATGAAAAAAACAAAAATAATTTGTAGTATCGGTCCTTCTTCAAATCAACCTGATGTTATGGAACAGATGGTGTTGGCTGGTATGAATGTTGCTAGAATTAATTTTACACATGCAACAATTGAAGAAAGAGATTTGGCTTGTTCTTCTGTGCGTGAAGTAAGAAAACGTACTGGAAAGAATGTCGCAATATTATGGGATACTAAAGGTCCTGAATTTCGTAGTGGAATGTTAGAAAATGACTCTATTCAATTGGTTAATGGTAAAACTATTCGCATTGTTAAGGAGAATGTTCTTGGTAATGAGGAAAGATTTAGTGTTAATCATCCAGAGGCGTTGGATAGTTTACATGTGGGCTCTGCTATTTTGCTTGAAAATGCAAAGATGAGACTTGAAGTTGTTAGTAAAGAAGAAGATGGGGTTACTTGTAAAATCATTGCTGGAGGAGTTCTTGGAAATCGTAAGAGTATGAGTGTTCCAGGAATTAAATTAAATATTCCATATGTTAGTGATTTAGATCGTGCTGATTTAGAATATGCTTGTACTCATGGTGGAGAATTTTTAGCAATTTCTTTCGTTTCTTGCAAAGAAGATGTTTTAGAGATTAAAGAGATTTTAAAAGCTCATGATCGTTTAGATTTAAAAATTATTTGTAAGATTGAAAGTGAATTAGGAATTAAAAACTTAGAAGAAATCTTAGAAGTATCAGATGGTGTTATGGTTGCTAGAGGTGACTTAGGTACAGAAGTAGCTAGTGAACGTTTACCAATCATCCAAAAAGACATGATCAGAACTTGCCGTCGTATGGGTAAAATCTGTGTTGTTGCAACTGAAATGCTTGAAACAATGATGGAAAATACTCGTCCTAAGAGAGCAGAAACTAGCGATATTGCTAATGCTGTTTTAGATGGTACTGATGCAGTTATGTTAAGTGGTGAAACTACAGTTGGAAAACATCCAATTGAAACAGTTGCTGCTATGGCTCGTATTTGTGAAGTTACAGAACAATATGCTAAATTTGATTATATTGATGAAAATAAAAAAACAAGTTCTGTTCCTTATGCAATTGCACAGAGTGTTGTTGAGGCTGCTGGTTGGTTAAATGCTAAATTAATTTGTGCTGCTACGATTAGTGGTAATACAGCTAGAATGATTAGTAATTTAAAACCAAATGCTCCAATTTTAGCACTTTGCCCAGATGAAAAAGCTGGACGTAGATTAGCATTAAACTGGGGTGTAGAACCTGTACAGTTACCTATTTGTAATTCTACTGATGAAGTATTAACTGAAAGTGTTAAAAAGGCTCGTGAAACTATGCCTCTTGAAAAGGGAGATATTGTGTTAATTACTGGAAGCTTTCCTAATACAGGTGTTTCACGTCCTACAAACTTAATGAAGATTGAGGAAATAGAAGATTAAATCAGTATGTAATTACTGATTTTTTCTTGTTGTTATTTACAAATTATGATATTTTAATTGTAAGGTATTTTGAGGTGGAGTTATGGAATATATGAAGAGAGTGATCAGTCAACCTATTGTTTTGGGTGTTTTTCTTTTTTTTGTTTTTTTGATTATTGTTTTCTTTTCTTTTTCATTGTTTTCTCAGGAGAAAGAAGTAGATTATACACATTTAAAAAAAGATTCTGATAGAGAATATATTGTTCTTGATGCTACCATCCCTCAATTTAATTTGTCCTCTTCCGGTGTGTCTGAATTAAATAAAAAAATCGAAAAAGATTTTTTATTTTATCGTGGGCAAATTGGTGTTACTTATGATATTAAAAGTTACTTATCTTCTTCTATTTTGTCACTAGTTATTTCTTTTACTTATACTGAGGAAGGCAATACTTTATATGAAACAACTAAATATTGCACTTATAATTATGATTTGGAAAATGAAGTGATTCTTTCTGATAAAGAATTATTAGATTTGTATGGATTAACAACTAAACATGTAAAAAAGTTTTTAGAACAAAAATTTAAAAATTTTTATTATCATCAGCTTTCTAAAAAACAAATAGATTCTTCTTCTAGTTACTCTTATTTTTTACAAAGTAAAGGTATTGATAATTATATGGATAATACTTCTTTTGCAGTGGAAAAGGGTAGTCTTGTTTGTTATAGACCATTTTATATTACTCCTGTTAATGATGATTATAAAAATTTTACTACCAAAGATTTTAGGTTTGTTGTAGTTAAGTAGGTGATTTTTTTGTATTTATTAGATTGTGTTTCTGATATTAAAAGTTGTTGTAATGATTATGGATTGGCGAATATATTAGCTAGTATTAAAGAAGCTTTAAATATTATTCATATTATTGTTCCTATTCTACTTATTTTGTCGTTAGCAATTGGATTTATTCAATTAATGATTAATCCAGATGATAAGAAAAAGCCTAAAATGGTTTTTATTAAGATTTTTTCTGCTGTTATCGTTTTTTTCTTACCCTATTTAGTCAATTTATCTTTATCTTTACTTGATGGTGATGGCTATCAGTTGGGTGCTTGTTGGAAGAGTTCAGAAGAACTTAAGAAAGAAATGGAAAATAGAGAAAATATTTTTATACCAACGACGGATAAACAGAAACAATCTTTTATATTGAACTCCGATGATTATGATCAGCCAAAGACCAGTCAAAATGACTTTAATGATTTTGCACATTTAAATCAATATAATCAAACAGGAACTTATGCTAATCATTCTGTTTGTGTTGGTGGTGGTAATTCTGTTGCTGGTACTGCATGTGGTTTGTCTACTTATATGGCTGCTAGGTATGTTTTGACAGGGCAAGATACAAACTTTATGGATTTTTGTCACGAGGCTTGCCGTACGGGTCTTTATAATGGAAATGGAAGTAGCTGGAATATTTTGTCTTCTAATAGTTTTTATCCTGATACTTATGGAATTGTTTCTAATTCTATTTCTAGTACTTATCATTCTTATGTTTCAACTTTGCAAAATGGGGGAGTGGTTTCAGTTTTAATCGGTCAAGGCTATGCTAATACAAGTTCTGGAGGGTTTAATTCTACTGCTAATCAACATTTTATTTTATTAGCAAAATATAATAGTGAAAATGATCAAATTTATGTGTATAATCCAACGGGGGCTAATACGGGATGGCAAAGCAAAAGTATTATAGATCGTTATGTTGTTGGATGTGCTAGAGGATCTTGGTCATTAACAAAAAAATAATTACTTGTGAGGTAATTATTTTTTGTTAATTAATTTATCATATTGATAATACATTTTTTGAACATTATTTTCTAATAGATAATAGTGTAAAATATAGGGGATAAATAAGCATAGTAGTCCTAGAAATGCAATTAATAGTCCTATATTTTCAATTAATAGTCCAAATAGTAAGAAAAGTATTGCTAGCATTCCTACAAATACAGTGACAATTAGATGAATTAGGCGTTCATGTTGAAATTGTTCTATTTGTATTAAATGATAATCTAGTCTTTCTTTTGTTACTTTTTCACTATTTTCTATTATTTTGTCTGTTTCTTGTACATAATTTAATATTCTTTCTTTCATATCTTCACCTTCTATATTTTTATTATATCATGTTTTTGTTGCATTTTTATTATGATATAGATAGAATATGATTGAGGTGATTTTATGTCTTTTTCACAAAGACCTTTGCAAGGACGAGATGATGGTTTTGATTTTTCAAAATACTTTGATCAAGCTTATGAAAGAAAGGCAAATGTAGTTTCTAAGATTCCTAACTGGGTGCAGACTGGTATTAAGTTATATTATGGTAGAGATGACGAGGCTTTTTCTACATTTCTTGCTGATATGACAGACATTGTAAAGTATGATATTTTTCAGGGAGATCATTATTTTGATTTGTTTTTAGAAACGGCTTCTTGTTTAAAAGAGGGAAAAACTGATGAGGTTCCTTTAGATGATTTGCAGAACTTAGATTTTACTGGTATGTTTTATGTACATTTTTATTTTCGACACATTGATAGAGAAGTTCCTGAAGTTATCAATAATTTGTTTCAAGAAAAAACAGCAGAGGCAGAAGCTGAGAGAGAAAAACCAACAGTTAAAGAAATTCAATTTTAATAAAAAATACATTCTTTGTTAGAATGTATTTTTTAGTCTATTTTTTCAGATATATTTTCATTATCAAAGTCTTTGTCATCTTCCATTAATAATTCGTGGATTTCTTCTTCTTTTGTATCTACAAAGACTTCTTCAATTCTATCAACACGGCATTTTTCAGCTTTTATAATGGCATCTACTTTATCAATAGCATTTTCTAAAATGTCATTTACTACTACGTAGTTGTATTTTGTTACTTCGTTGATTTCTTTATAGGCTGTATGAAAGCGTTCTAATATTTTTTCTTTTGAGTCTGTTCCACGTTTTTTTAATCGTTTTACCATTGTTTTTAGAGATGGAGGAAGAATAAAGATAAAGATTGCTTCTGGTACTAGTTTTTTAATATTTGCAGCACCTTCAATTTCAATTTCTAAGATTACATCAATCCCTTGATCTAATTTTTCTTTGATTGTTCCTTTGGGAGTTCCATAGTAATTACCTACATAGTTAGTATATTCAAGGAAGAAGTCTTCTTTTATTAATTTTTCAAATTCGTCCTTAGTTACAAAATTATAGGTTTTACCAGGGATATCATTTTCTCTTATTTTTCTACTAGTTGTTGAAACAGAAAGCCACATGTTTTTATTTTTTTCTAATAATCCATTGATTACACTTCCTTTTCCACATCCACTTGGGGCAGATATTACAATTAATTGACCACTCTTTTTTTCTTTAATCATTTTTTATTTCCTTTCTATATAAATTACATTGGTATTCTTTTTTATATTCTTGTTCACTATTTTTATAAGGTAAAGTATAAATTTTAGTAGTGTTTAACTCAAATTCTAACATTTTATTTTTATTTTTTGAAATTTTACTAATGATAGGTAGGGATATTTCTTTTTTGTGTCTATTTAAATAATTTTTTCCCTTATTGTTAAATGCTAATAGTCGAATATATGATAGTTTGTTATTTTCTTTTGCTTGTTCTTTGGTATAGTTACATAATATTTGAAGTAGTGCACGAGATATTTTACTATACGTTTGATGTTTGGATTTTACTTTTTGAATTAGATCTTCATATGAAGATGCGTATAGTATTTCTTTTTTTAGTTTGACTGCTAGATCTTTTTCTACTAGATGATATTGTTCTAGGTTGTTTTCAGTAATAATTTTATATTTTAAAAAGTTAAAATAATCTTCTCTTTTATGAAGTGTTTCTTTTTTTAGTATCTCATATGTATACTTTGGGACAGAGTCCTTTATTTTTTCTAAATCATTTATATTTTCACGAATGGATGTAGCGCTATTAATTGTTCCGTTTAATTCTTTACTGTTATAATCGTTTGTTCTTTTTATTGTTGTCGGTTTAATATTATAATTATATTTTAGAATTGTTTTTATATATGTAATTCCTAAAATATCATTTGGAGTATCTATTTTCTTTCCTGTTAAATCTTTTAGAGCCAAGGATAGAGCAGTTGGGTAATTATATCCAAACTTAGAATATATTTTTACTAGCTTATCGAAGTCTTCATTTTCTAATTCTGCTTTTGCGATTTCAGTAATGTTGTCAATGTTATTAGATTCGCTACCGAAAACTAATTTTTCTACTTTTAGTTTTTCTAAAAGAGTAATTCCTGCATAACTGAAATAGTCAGCACTTTGGGTGGCGAAATGATAGGGAATTTCTACTACTAAGTCAGCGCCAGCAAGAATTGCAAGATTTGCTCTAGTCCATTTGTCGATAATAGCTGGTTCTCCTCGTTGAGTGAAGTTTCCGCTCATAGCAATTACTATAGTATCTTCTGGATATTTCTTTTTTATTTCTTGTATTTGATATAAATGTCCATTATGAAATGGATTATATTCGGCGATGATTCCAACACTAGACATGCTATCCCTCTTTTCTTGTTGCTGATAGTTTAACATATATTTTGGAGAATAACAATGTTTATTTTTTGAGGTTATGTTATACTATTATATACTTTAGAATGGAGTTGAAGGAGAGTTATGAAGTCAAGTAATTGTCACGAGATTGCAGTTTTTATACTAAATCATGATGGTCAAGTATTATTACAAAAACGAAGTAGTACAAAAAAGCATTACCCTAATATGTGGGCTTTATGTACAGGACATGTTGAAGAGGGGGAAAGCGCACGTGTTGCAGCAATCAGAGAACTTGAAGAAGAATTAGGAGTTCATGTTAAATCTTATGATCTTTATTCTTTTATGGATGGTAAATTTGATTCAGATACTACTTGGTTCTTTTTTATAAAATGTAATTTTTTGGTAGATGAATTTGTGATTCAAAAAGAAGAGCTTTCTGAAGTTAAATGGTTTAGTATTGATTCTTTAATTGATATGATAAAAAATCATGATAAGACGATTGTTTATCAAGAAAATAAACTGGATTTATTTTTAGCATTAAAAGAATTTGTAAAGCATGGTGTTTTATCAGAATATATCGTTTAAAAAGTCATTAAGTTTATTTACTTATTTTTGGTTATGCGATATAATTTTCTTAGTATTTAGGGATATGTTTTAATCGTTTTGAATAAAATTTAGTGATTTGGGATGTGAAGAGGATGAGAGTAATTGTAGCAGCAGGAGGTACTGGAGGGCATATTTATCCTGCATTGGCTATTATAGAGAGAATTAAAGAAAAAGATAAAAATAGTGAAATTTTATATATTGGTACTACTGATCGTATGGAAAAAGATATTGTTCCATCTCGTGGTATTTCTTTTGTTGGTATTGAAATAGAAGGATTAAATAGAAAAAATATGTTTTCTAATTTTTCTGTTTTAAAGAAATTTTATAAAGCAATTCATCAATCTAAAGAAATTATTCGGGAATTTAAGCCTGATATTGTTATTGGTGTAGGAGGATATATTACTGCTCCTGTTTTATATGCTGCGCATAAAATGCATATTAAAACAATGATTCATGAACAAAATTCTATTCCTGGGCTTTCTAATAAATTTTTAGCTAGATTTGTAGATACTATTTGTGTTTCTCTACCTGGAAGTATGGATTATTTTCCTAAGAAAAAGACGGTTTATACGGGAAATCCTAGAAGTGAAGAAATTTTAACAATCAAAAAAATTTCTAAAACTAAATTTGGTTTTTCTGCTTCTAAAAAATTAGTACTTATCGTTATGGGTTCTTTAGGTTCTACTACTATGACTAAAAAATTAAAAGAGTCTGTTTCTCATTTTGATGGTAAAAATTATCAAGTATTAGTTATTACTGGTAGGGCGTATTATGATGATTATAAAGATATTTTATTGCCTGAAAATGTTGTTTTGCTTCCTTTTACAGAAGAATTAATTCAAATTATGAAAGATACAGATTTAATGGTATCACGCGCAGGGGCTTCTACTATTTCTGAGATTACGGGGATTGGATTGCCTTCTATTTTAGTTCCTTCTCCTTATGTTACTCATAATCATCAGTATATGAATGCAAAAGAGTTAGAGGATGCAGGTGCTTGTCAAATTTTGGAGGAAAAAGATTTCTCTCCTGATAGATTGTGTCATGAAATAGATACTATTTTATCTGATAAAAAATTATATTTTTCTATGAAAAAGGCAAGTGAATCGTTTGGTGTTAAGGATTCGCTTACTAAAATATATGGAGAGATTCAAAAGTTAGTTGGTGAATAGAATGAAAGAAATTATAGAACAATTAGAAAAGATGAATATAGGCAAAATAGAGAAAGAAGTATCTCTTGATAAGTATACTACTTATCGTGTTGGAGGAATTGCTTCTGCCATGGTTTATCCTAAAAATACGGAATGTTTAAAAAAAATTTTACAATTATTAAAAGAAAATCATATTCGTTTTAAAGTTATTGGCTTTGGTTCTAATTTGTTATTTAGTAGTAAACGGTATGATGGTGTTATTATTCGATTGGATGAGTTTAATGAACTAGAGTTTCTTACTCCTTATAAGTTGCGTGTTGGGGCTGGTTATTCTTTGGTAAAACTTTCTATGCAAGTTGCGAAACGTGGACTTGCGGGATTAGAATTTGCTAGTGGTATTCCGGGTACTGTTGGTGGCGCTGTTTTTATGAACGCGGGCGCCTATAAGAGTGATATGGGGTATATCGTTCAAGATGTTACTGTTTTGACACCGGATTTTAGAGTAATTAAGCTTGAAAATAAAGAAATGAACTTTCATTATCGAACTTCTTTTTTAAAAACACATCCAGATTATATTTGTTTAGAAGTTGTATTGCGTCTCGATAAAGGGAATAAGTCAGCGATTGAAGATGTTATTAAAGATAGACGCAAAAGGAGGTTAGAGTCTCAGCCTTTAAATTATCCTTCTGCAGGTTCTGTTTTTCGTAATCCAGAAGGGATGTCTGCATGGAAATTAATTGATGAAGTGGGTCTTAAAGGTTTTTCTATTGGTGGTGCTAAAGTTAGTGAAAAACATGCTAATTTTATTATTAACTATGACCATGCAACTGGGGAAGATATTAAGAGTTTAATTGAATATGTACAGAAAAAAGTAAAAGAGGAATGTCAAGTTGATTTAAAAGTAGAACAAGAATTTGTAAATTGGGAGTAATGCAAATGGCAAAAAAGATAGTCAAGAAACGTAGGATAAAGTTATTACCATGTTTTATAGTTCTTCTAGTTATGGGAGTGCTATCTTTTGGTGTGTATTTTTTCTTAAAACTTCCTATTTTAAATTTGATTGTAGAAAATACTACTTATTTAAATGATGATTATATTTTAGAATTAGCTGAAGTAAAAGATTATCCTAGTTTTTGGTTGTCTTGTACTAGTCATATGGAGAAAAAATTAGAAGATTCTCCTTATATTTCTGATGTTAAGGTTGAAAGAAAATTTTTTCATGTTTTAGTGTTTACTATTGATGAAAATAGACCATTGTTTATTAATAACACAAATAATACTGTAGTTTTTTCTGACCGGGAGGAAGTTAGTGTTTCTGATCAAATTGACTTATTTCGTATTCCTAGGTTAATTAACTATGTTCCAGATAATAAATATCGGTCTTTTATTCAAGGGATGAATCATATTAAAAAAGATATTTTAGGCAAAATTTCTGATATTGAATATCAACCTAATGATTATGATAAAGATCGTTTTCTATTATATATGGATGATGGAAATATGGTGTATTTAACTTTAACTAAGTTTGAAATGATTAATTATTATAATGATGTTTTAAGTCAATTAGAAAATAAAAAAGGAATTCTTTATTTAGATAACGGAAATCATTTCCAGATTATGGAGTAGTTTAGCTTATGAAAATGTTTTTAAAAAACAATTATGTGTATATTATTTTATATTTCTTTTTCCTGTTTTCTTTATTAGTTAGTTATAATTTGTTTTTTGGAGATACTATTGTAAATTATGGCTTTAGTTATGCTATTACTAGAGGGGAAATTCCTTATGTAGACTTTAATTTAGTAATTCCTTTGTTTTCACCTTGGTTTTATGCTATATTTCTTATGATTTCTAAGTCTAGTTTATGGTATTTTTCTGTGCAAGCATTTCTTGTTGCTCTACTATTTAAACTTATATCTTTAGTTATTAAAGAGAAAAGTTTTTTGCTGTTACCTTTTTTATTTTTAGGTTTTCCTATTGCTTTAGTCACTATTATTTTTCCAGGATATAATTTTATTTTAATGGTACTTATTTTTCTTCTAATTTATTTGGAAGTAAATAAAAAAAGTGATTATTTGATAGGTTTTATTTTAGGTCTTATGATTCTTACTAAGCATACTATTGGTATTTTTTATCTTCTCCCTAGTTTCTTTTTTGTAGGAGATGTTAAACGATTAAAAATGCGATTTTTAGGATTGTCTCTTCCTATTTTTGTTTTCTTTCTTTATTTATTCGTAACAGGAAGTTTTAATGCTTTTATTAATTTATGTATTCTAGGATTGTTTGATTTTGCTAGTAGTAATTCTGTTATGTTTTCTTATTGGTTACTTCTCCCCCTTTTTCTTTGTTTTATCTATTATTTTTATGCTATCAAGAAAAATCCTAAAGATATTGTTCTTTATTATTCTATTTTATCTATTTTATATATTATTCCATTATTTGATAGTTATCATTTATCGTTTTTTTTATTTTTTACTTTGTTTTTTATTTTATATCGTAGTACATTTACTTGTAGATATATTTTCCGTTATATTTTTCTTTTCTTATTCTTTGAAGCTAGTCTTTGGACTTATATTACGTTATCTTTTCAGGGGGAAAGTTATCATTTTCAGTCTTATCCTAATTATCCATTACGATATTTTAGTAAAAAAGATATTCATAATTATGAAGAAGTTATGGATTATGTAAAAAATACTTCTTATGATGTTGTTTTCTTTGGTTTAGGAACTGAAAATTATTTTTATAAAATCACAAATAATTTGGATATTACTTATTTTGATTTGCCTAATTATGGAAATTATGGATATCAAGGTTATGAAATGATGATTGAACGTTTTGAAAAGTTAGATTCTTTTACTGCTATTATAGTTGATACTAGTGTTTTATACGGTAAAAAAAATAAAAACCAACAATATTTTAGAGAGCTTGCTAGTTATGTTGTTGAAAACTATGAATATTTGGAAACTGTGTCTAAGTATCGTGTTTATTTAAAAAAATAGGTGATGTATGTGAAAAAATTTAAGTATATATTAATCTTTATTATTATTCTTTTATTTAATTTATTATGTAGTCCTATTAATGTAGATGAAATATGGAATTATGGGTTTAGCGTTAATATGTATCGAGGGCTCATACCATATCTAGATTTTAATATGGTGCTTACTCCATTTTATCCATTTTTTATGTCTTTATTCTTTTATATTTTTGGAAATAGTATTTTAGTTTTTCATGTTGTTAATGCAGTTGTTTTAACATTTTGTTTTTTCTTGTTAGACAAAATGTATCAAGAAAAAAGTTACCTTTTCTTTTTGTTTTTTTTCTTTCCTGTTAATTATGCTTTTCCTAACTATAATTTATTTTTATTTGTATTATTAGTTATTGTTATATATGTGGAAGAGAATTTTGTTTCTAAATATTCCTGGGCGCATTATCTAATAGGGGTTATGTTAGGACTTTGTATTCTTACAAAACAGACAGTTGGCTTTTGTTTACTACTACCAAGTCTTTATTATATTAAGCAGAAAAAAGTTTTATTGCAGAGATTTTTAGGTTTTTTAGTACCAGTTGGAATTTTTATTATTTATCTATTTTTTACTGGTAGTTTTTATTCATTTATTAATCTTTGTATTTTAGGTTTATTTGAATTTTCTGGTAATCATAAATTAGAACCAATTCTTGGCACTTTAGTTGTATTGATGATTGTAGTTACTATTTATTTTATAAAAAAAGATTCTAAAGAACTTTTAAATTATTATGCTTTAGCTTTTTATAGTTTGATTATTCCTATTGTTGATGTTTATCATTTTTTTATTGCGTTTTTATCATTTTTATTAGTAATTTGTAAAAAAATGAAAAAACAATATATTCATTATCCTTCTTTCAGTATTATTAGTGTTTTGGTACTTGCTGTGTTAAATGCCTATAATAATCATTTTAGTTTTTCTAATTATCCCAATGATATTACGCATTTTGAGTATCGATATATTAGTCCTAATAGTTATCGCTTTACAAAACAAGTGTTAGATTATATGAAGAAAAATAAAGATAGGAAAATGATATTTATTAATTCGGATGCTTATTACTTTAAATTAATTATGGATATGGATATTTCATATTTGGATTTAATCAATCTTGGTAATTTAGGATATCGTGGTAGTGATTATTTATTAGAGGTTATAAAAAATTCTAAAGATGCAATTTTTTTAGTTAATCCTGATGAATATGGTGGATATCGCCAAACGGATCAAAGAGTTATTAAATATATTATGACTCATGGAAAAAAAATTAAGAATTTGGGATTATACGATATTTATATCTTTGATAAAGAAAAAGAGTAATATACCGGAAGTTCTGCTGAAAATAAATGTTGTTTTGTATATTTTATTATAAAAATTAATTCTATGAAAACTCTTGGAGTTTTTTTTCTTTTATAGTATAATATTTTTTAAGATGGGAGATGCTTACATGGGTCAAGTATATACGGGTATTGAGTTAGGTACTGATAGTGTTAAGATTGTTGTGTTAGAAAAACTTCACGATAAGTTTCATGTTTTGGCATCTGTTCATAGTCCAAGTGATGGTATTTCTAAAGGTGGAGTTACAGATATTAAAAAATGTGTTTCTAGTGTAAGAGTGGCTTTGAAAAAGGTTAATGATATGTTGGGTATTAAGATTGTTAATGTAATTGCTGTTGTTCCACCTACTGGATGTACTTTTGATATTGCAGTTGGCTCTGTTGAAGTGTTGGATGAAGTTATGGGAGAAGATGTAAATAGGGTAGTTAAAGATGCTCTGATTGGTAAAATTAGTGAGGAGGAAGAATTGATTACTGCTATTCCTATTAGCTTTACTGTGGATGAAGAAGAGAATATTAAAGATCCTAAGGGTATGAAAGGTAATCTTTTGGAGGTTAAATTAGTAACTGCAACGTTACCTAAAGAACCTCTATATAGAATTTTGGAAGTATTAAAGCTTAGTGGTCTAGAAACTTTGGATGTTGCTTTTACTTCTACTGGAGATTATTATACTGTTTGTAATAGTCGTTTACAAAAGGAAGTTGGTGCTATTATTAATATAGGAGAAGCATCTACTAATGTTTCTGTATTTAATAAAGGTATTCAAATAAAAAATGCTGTTATTCCTATTGGTAGTCATAATGTAGATCGCGATATTACGTATGTTTTTAAAATTAAAGAGGAAGATTCTAGAAGATTAAAAGAGCAATTTGCAGTTAGTATGCAAGCCTATGCAGATACTAATGATACTGTATCTGTTCCTATTGGTGATGAGGAAAAAGAAATTTCTCAGGTTGGAATTTCTAAAGTTGTAGAGGCTAGGTTAGAAGAAATTTTAAATTTGGCTAAAAAAGAGATAAAAAACTTAACAAATAGGGAAATACGTTATATAATAGTAACAGGTGGCCTTAGCGAGTTAGCTGGATTTCAGTATTTAGTGGAGTCTGTTTTTGGTGTATCAGCTAAGGTATGTAATATTAGTACAATGGGTCTAAGACATAATCGATATAGTAGTGTTGTTGGCGCGGTACAATATTTTGATGATAAAATGTCTTTACGAGGGAAGAGTGTCAGTATGATATCAGAAAGTGATGTTCAAGTGTTGATGTCTTCTGGCGATAAGGCAATAAACAATGATAATATTATTAGTAAAGTGTTTGGACATTTTTTTGATAACTAAGGAGGACTAGGTATGATAGGTGGATTAGAATTAGATCAATTAGCCAAGATTAAAGTTATTGGTTTAGGTGGTGGCGGAGGAAACGCTGTTAATAGAATGGTAGAGTCAGGAGTAAAAGGCGTTGAGTTTATCGCTGCTAATACAGATTTACAAGTATTAAATTCTTCTAAAGCTGATGTTAAAATTCAAATTGGTGCTTCTTTAACTGATGGACTTGGTGCAGGAGCTAAGCCAGAAGTTGGTAAGGAGGCAGCTCTTGAATCTAAGAAAGAAATAGAAGATGCTTTAGCTGGGGCAGATATGGTATTTATCACTTGTGGAATGGGTGGAGGTACTGGTACTGGTGCTGCTCCTATTGTTGCGGAAATAGCACAAGGATTAGGTGCTTTGACCGTTGCTATTGTTACAAAACCATTCTCATTTGAAGGTAAAAGAAGAATGGATAATGCATTAAAGGGAATCGAAGAGTTAAGAAAACATGTAGATACTTTAATTGTTATTCCAAATGATAGATTAAGAGAAATTATTGATAAGACTACTCCAATGTTAGAGGCATTTAAAGAAGTTGATAATGTACTTCGTCGTGGTGTTCAATCTATTTCTGATTTGATTGCTGTTGTAGGTCTTGTTAACTTGGACTTTGCTGATGTTAAAGCTGTTATGGAGAAGAGTGGTCATGCAATTATTGGTATTGGTATTGGTATGGGAGAAGACAGAGCAATCGAAGCTGCTAAACAAGCTGTTTCCTCTCCACTTCTTGAAACTCCAATTACAGGTGCAACGGATGCTATTATCAATATTACTGGTGGAGTTAATTTAACATTATTTGAAGCTGAACAAGCTGCTGAAGTTGTTCGCAATGCTGCAAATACTGATATTAATACAATCTTTGGTTCAGTTATTAATGAAAATTTATCTGATGAAGTTATTGTTACTGTAATTGCTACTGGATTTGATAAGAAAGCATCACAACCAGAAGTAAAAGAGCCAGTATTTAGTAATGCTGCACCAACTAGAAGAAGTGCTTCTGTTGAGAAAGCTCCGGAGATGTTAGATTCTAACGATTCTTCTGGTGATGATGGGGATTTTGATTTACCTCCATTCTTAAGAGATAGAAATTATTAAAAGTTTACAAATGTTGTAAACTTTTTTCTTTTTTAGTATACTTTGATTATAGAAAGGATGATTTTATGGGTATACCTAATATGCATACTACTATTGATTATGCTAAATTAATTGAACTGCAAGCAAAAGCTGGAGAAGAGAAGGTTATTGTACCTAACAAGCCTTTGCGAGGTAAAGTACGACAAAAGAGTATCCAGTCAAAAAAACGAGGGGTAATGATAAGTAAAAAAAGGTAGCTTGGTATTATTAAGCTGCCTTTTTAATATTGTCTTTTTGAAAAAGTTCCTTTATTTTCTACTGCTCTTATTATTTGTGCTAGTAGATTGATGGCGATTTGCTCTGTTTTTCTATCTTGATCTCTAAGAGGATTAAACTCTACTAAATCATAGGAGACAACTTGATCTAGATGTTTCATGATTAGTTCGTTGATTTTCATAGCTTCTTCTTCTGAGATTCCATCAAATTCTGGCACGGATACTCCTGGTGCCACTTCAGGATCTAGTAAATCTAAATCATAACTAATATGTATTCCTTTTGTTTTTTCTCCAGCGATTCTAAAGGCTTCCTCTACAACTTTTTCTACACCTTTTTCTTTAATGTCTTCGGTGGTGAACACAGTAATACCAGAGTACTTGATGTTATCTTTTTCCCAGTCGTCAATACTTCTTGCACCTACTACAACTGCTTTTGAAGGTTGAATAATCTTTCCGTCATGGAAGTATCTTAATTCATTGTTTTTATATCCTGTAATAGCTGCTAGAGGAAGTCCATGAATATTTCCTGTGACAGTGGTATCGAAAGTGTTGTAATCCGTATGGGCATCAAACCATATAATACCAATATTTTCATGTGCTTTGGCACTAGCTAAGGCACTAGCAACAGTAATAGAGTGGTCTCCTCCAATAGTAATAGGAAAGTAGCCATCTTTTGCTTTTTCTAAAATAGCTTGATATAGTTTTGTATTAAATTTATCAATTTCATAATCATTTTTTCTTAAGTCTGATAAATTTCTACTTTTTATAATGTTTTCATCTTGTACTAGAGAGATACTTTCTCCTTTATAAAATCCTTTTAAATCGTTCATTAATTGAACTGGGCCTAGATGAGCTCCATCGATATGAACTCCTAAATCACTTCCGGCTCCTGCAATAAATGTTTTCATAACTTTCACCCTCTTACATTTTAGAATAAATGTTTAAAGATAGCAAGGAAAAGTCTTTTTTTTTGTTTTTCTTTACTGTATAATGATTTTGGGTGATAATATGAAAAAACTTAGTGAATTATATCCTGGCGTTAGTGAGGATGTAACTATTAAGGCAATTAAGATTAACTCTAAGGAGTGTGAACCTGGAGATTTATTTGTTTGTACGATGGGTGTTACTGCTGATCGTCATGAATTTATTGGAGATGCTTTAAGTCATGGTGCTAGTGCTGTTGTAGTATCTCGTGATGTTGGGGATGTTGGTGTTCCAGTTGTTAAAGTAGCTGATACTAATCGTGAACTTCCTTATTTATGTCAGAAGTTTTATGATTATCCTGATCAAAAATTAAAGGTTTTAGGGATTACTGGTACGGATGGAAAGACTTCTACAGCGACGATTATGCAAACATTAATTGGTAGCGATTTATGTGGTTATATTGGTACAAATGGCAGAAGTTGCGCTAAAATTACAGGAGATAATCCTAATACTACTCCTGATGTTCATTTGCTTTATGCTTATTTTAGAGAGTTTTTGGATTGTGGATGTAAATATGTGGCTATGGAAGCGAGTAGTGAAGCTTTCTTTAGAAATAGACTTCAAACTATACAATTTGATTTAAGTGTGTATACGAATATTACTTCTGAACATTTAAATATTCATGGAAGTTTTGAAAATTATGTACAATGCAAAGAACAATTATTTAAACAGACAAAAAAAGACGGTTATTGTGTACTAAATATGGATGATCCTTATTATGAACAGATTAAATCTATTTGTAATGGAAAAGTAGTCACTTATGGTATGAAGGAGGATGCTACTTTACAAATTGTTGATTTTAAAGCATATCCTACACATACAATGATTCATTTTAAATACAGGGATGAAGTAATTGAGGTGGATAGTCCATTATTAGGAGATTTTAATGTCTATAATTTAGCCGCAGGACTTTTAGCAGCACTTTCTATTGGTGTTTCTATGGAGAAAGCATTAGCTCGTATTCAGAATATAACGATTAATGGTAGACTTGATTTATTAAATACAAATACACCATATTATGTTATGGTTGATTATGCGCATACACCTAATGGAATTACAAAGCTTTTGAATTTTGTACATACCTTAGATATTAATCGTAGTATAGTTGTCATTGGTCAGGCAGGGGAGAGAGACTATATCAAACGTCCACAGGTAGGAGAAGTTGTTGTTAAAAATGCAACATATGCTATATTTACTTATGAAGATCCTAGAAGTGAGGATCCTAAAGCTATTTGTGATGATATCGTTAAAACTGTAAAAGATACTTATCATAATTATGAAATAGTAATTGATAGACGTGAGGCTATACAAAAAGCAATTGATATGGCAGGAGAAAAAGATATGGTTTTAATTCTTGGTAAAGGCAACGAAACTTATCAAAAACTAAAGACTGAAACGATTTACTTTAATGATGAAGAGGAAGCATATCAAGCTGTTGCGAATAGAAAGATTAGAGAAGGAGTTACTAATTAGTACTCTTTTTCTTTCACTGATGGGTACAAATATAGGTTTTTGATTGATTTAATTTAAAGTTTATGTTAGTATAAGTGCTACTGAAAGGGAGGATAGTATGTTAGAATTTATTATTATTAGTGGTTTAGCTACTATGGGAGTTAATACGGCATGTTCTTTATTAGTCGCTAAAAAAGCAAAGGATAGAGGATATGTTAATAAGCTTTATAATCGTTCACAGGAGAAAAAAGGTCCTGTTAGAAAAACAGTAGAATTTTTATTTAATTTTATTCCAGGTGTAAATATTATTGTTTCCGCTATTACAGTAGCTGGTACGGGATATATTTTAATTTCTTCCAATGATAAAAATGATGAAAAAATTTGGGGCCCTGATTCTAAAATGGATGCTTTTTATACAAATAGTTATTATGATGATTTAGATAAAAAGCTTGTGGGATTAGAAGATGCTATGAAATTAGATGGAGCAACTCCTGAGATTATAAAGACAGAAATGAAAAAAGCTGAGGATGAAGTTTATTCAAATCATGCTAAATTGTCAGATGAGAAACGTAGAGAATTAGAAGCAATGAGCGATACCGCATTATGGTTAAGAGACTTCGAATTAGAGAATGGACTATCTTATGAAGAAAGAGGAGAGCTTTTTCCAGCATATACAAAAGATTTTATGAATACTAGAGAGAATGCTAAACCAAAAGCCATTCAAAAAACTTTAAAAATGGTTAATAATCGTTCAACAAAATAAAGCGAATAGATTTTATTCGCTTTTTATGTTATTATTATATTTGGGTGATAAAGTGGTAAAAAAGATTATTAAGGGATGTATTGTGATATTATGTATGGTTATTATTTTTTCTTTTTCTATGGATAATTCTAGCGAATCTACAAGAAAGAGTGAAGGTGTTATTCTGGAAGTCATGTCTTTTTTAGGTTTTGATTTAACCAGTCAACAGCAACAACATATTGTAGAGTTGTTTTTTGTTCCGGTTAGAAAAGCAGCACACTTTTTCATTTATTTTGTATTAGGAATTACTTTAATTAGTTTCTTACGGGAGTTTTCAATCCCTATTCGTAAATTGATATTGTTATCTATTTTTTTAGCATTTTTATATGCTTGTAGTGATGAAGTTCATCAGTTATTTGTTCCTGGTAGAAGTGGGCAAGTTAGTGATGTTTTACTAGATACTATTGGAGCAAGTGTAGGAGTAGGACTATATTACTTATTATTTAGAAAAAAGTTGAAGGAGATAGATTATGAACAAAAAGAAAGAATTGGCTAAAAATACGATTATTATTTTTGCAGGAAAAGTTTGTACTCAATTAATTTCTTTTCTATTACTTCCTTTATATACTAGTTATTTATTAACGGAGGAGTATGGATTTGTTGATTTAATTACGACATATGTTACTTTAATTGTTCCTATTATTACTATGGAACTTGAAATGAGTGTTTTTCGTTATTTGGTAGATTGCCGTAAAGATAAAAAGGAAACGAAGAGAGTTTTTAGCAATAATTTTATTATTTTACTTTCGTCTTTATTTATATTTATTATTGGATATTTCATCGTTACTTGTTTTTGGAAGTTTGATTATCGTTTTCTTATTCTATTTGATATTGTTATTTGCACTTTCTCAGGAAACTTTTTACAGATTGCTAGAGGTGTAGGTAGAACACTTGATTATGCTATTAGTTGTATTATTACTGGTGTTAGTACAATTCTTTTGAATATCTTACTTATTGTTGTATTTAAACTTGGGGCCTTTGGTATGATTACTTCTATGGCAGTTGCGAATGGGCTTGGAGCACTTTACTTATTTATTCGTCTTAAGATGTGGCAATATATTGATTTTAAGAAGAAAGATAAAAAATTGATTAGAGAAATGTATAAGTATTCTGTGCCACTTGTTCCTAATGGGATTAGTTGGTGGATTGTGAATGTTTCTGATCGTACTATTATTACGGCTATTTTAGGTGCTGCTGCCAATGGTATTTATGCTGTTAGTAATAAATTTCCTACTATTTTATCTAGTTTATTAGGAATCTTTAATTTATCTTGGAGTGAGTCGGCAGCATTACATATTAACAGTCCTGATAGGGATCAATTCTTTTCTGATATCTCTAATACAATTACGAAATTATTTACTTGTTTAGGTGTGGATATGATTGCTTGTATGCCTTTTGTATTTCCTTTATTAGTTAATCATAGTTATGATGAAGCTTATTACTATATACCAATTCTAATTTTAGGTGCAGTATTTAATGTTGTTATTTGTTTATATAGTGCAGTCTATATTGCTAAAAAAATGACTAAGCAAGTTGCTATGACTTCTATTATTGGAGCGGTTATTAATATTATTGTCAATGTTGGTTTGATTCATTTTATAGGACTTTTTGCTGCCGCTTTATCTACTGCAGTTTCTTATTTAGTTATGATGGTTTATCGTCATTTTGATTTAAAGAAATATATTAATATTACTTATGAAAAGGGACTTCTTATTAAAACAATTTTAATATTTACTTTTGCTATTGTTATTTATTATCAGCGTAATATTTATTTAGATGTTTTAAGTCTTATTATAGTAGTTATTTATTCTATTTTGATGAATAAGGAATTTTTACTTGCTACTAAGAAAACATTTATGCAAAAGATTCGTAAATCAGTTTATTGATTTTCTTATGATAATCGAAATTTAAAAATGATTTTTGCATTATGATTTAGTAGATGTAAGAAGATGTTTTGCTTACTGTGCTTTTTAAATAGAAACTATTTTTTAGAGGAAATTAGATACTGGAGGTTTTTATGCAAGAGTTAGAACTTTTAAAAGAGAAAAAAAGATGCTTAGAAGAAGCTTTGTTTTCTAATCAACGTATGATTGATAAATATGTAGTGGATGGAGAAAATCTTCAAAAAAAATATGATAAAGCAATGTTAGACTATCATCTTCTTTCTGATATGTCTGAACAGAAAGAAAAATTTGAAGTAGATGCTATTACAGGAACGTTAGCTTTTGGCGTTGGCGCTTTTCCTAGTTATATTGAACACTCTGGCATTCTTTCTGTTGCACTTACTACTTTCATTGGTTTCGTGGTATGTGGTGGTATTGTTTTACTTAGAAATCAACCTTATCTATCTAGAAGAAAACCTAATTTTGGAGATTTAGAAGAATTAGAACTTTCTATTTATGATACAGAAGAGAGATTAAAAGGTATTGGTTCTGGTTGTGATTATTTGCGGGTGAAGAGTGGACATATGAAAGATGCTATTTTTTCTATTCAAGAGCAAACTTTATCTGCAAGACAAAAAACTTTATAATTAGACAATTAAAAACATATAATTTAGTAGGTGATTATATGTTTTTTCAATTGTTTTCTATGTTAAAAGATTTGTTTTGTTTTACTGGCTCTTATTCTAATGAGGTTTTTTTAGAACCACTTACTTCTAAAGAGGAAGAAGAGTACATTTTAAAAAAAGAAAAGGGAGATAGAGATGCTCGAAATCAATTAATTGAGCATAATTTGAGGCTTGTTGCTCATATTGTGAAAAAATTCGACCCTAAAAATGGAGAGACTGATGATTTAATTAGTATAGGTACTATCGGACTTATTAAAGGAGTAGATAGTTTCTCTCGTGATAAGGGAGTAAAAATTACTACTTATTGTGCTAGATGTATTGAAAATGAAATTCTTATGTATTTTCGTAGTAATAATAAATATAGTAAGGATATTTCTATTAATGAGGCGGTAGGTTTTGATAAAGATGGAAATGAAATTGCTATCCAAGATGTATTAAAGAGTCCAAAGCCTGATTTTGTTGAAGATATCAATATGAAAGATCATATTGTATTATTAAAAAGGTATATGAAAATTTTACTTCCTAGAGAAAGAGAAATCTTAATACGTAGATATGGTCTTTATAATTATGAGGAACAAACACAAAAAGAAATTGCTAAGAAGTTGCATATTTCTAGAAGTTATGTTTCTAGAATTGAAAAGCGAGCGCTTACAAAAATTTTAAGAGAATTTATTAAAGATAAGCAATATGATGTATAATACTATTATAGACATGTAGTTTTAATTTTAGTATAATTATAGTAGTGAGAGTGATAATATGGGTAGAAAGAAATTACCACAACGGTATTATAAGCCATCTAGTTTAGATGGAAAATTAAATTCTTTACAAAAGAAGAGGTTATCTAATTTTTGGTTTCGAAAGATTTGTTTTTGTTTTTTGTTTTTAGTTATTGGTATATGTTTATTGTCTTCTTATAAAATGTTGTTTTTTCCTAGAATTGAGTTGAAAGGAAAGAGTGTTGTTACCGTTCCTTATCAAGGGGAATATAAAGAAGCTGGCTATTTATCTAGTTATCAAGGGAAAAATATTACAGATGATGTTAAAGTAAAAGGGAAAGTTAATTCGAAGAAATTAGGAGAATATTTTATTACATATACTGTTTCTTATCGTGGAAGAACTACATCTAAAACTAGAGTTGTTAAAGTTGTAGATAATAAGAAGCCAAAGATAGAATTTACTACAAATAAAGATAAGTTATATATTTGTCCTAATTCTAAATATTTATTTGATGATTATAAAGCTATTGATAATTATGATGGAAATATTACAGATTTAGTTACTGTAAAAGAAGTTGGTAATATTATGCGTTATACTGTAAAAGATTCTTTTGGCAATCGTACGGTTGTTGAGAGAAAAATTATTTATAAAGACGTAGAAAAGCCGAAGTTAACTTTAGATTCTCCAGAGACAGTAATGTTAATGGTTGGTGATAAATTTTCTGATTCTACTTATCAAGTGAGTGATAATTGTTCTTTGGATGTTGAAGTTAAAATTACTGGTAACGTTGATACGAGTAAGGCTGGTGAATATCAAAGAGTTTATAAAGCTAAGGATGATGCTGGTAATGTTACTAAAGTAGTACAGAAGGTTGTGGTTATGGAACCTGTAAAAAGAGGAGTTATCTATCTTACTTTTGATGATGGACCTAGAAGTGGTACTACTGATATTATTTTAAATATTTTGAAAGAAAAAGGTGTAAAAGCTACGTTCTTTGTAACAAGTAGTGGACCGGATGATTTAATTAAGAGAGCTTATCTTGAAGGACATTCTATTGGACTTCATACTGCTAGTCATGATTATTCTGTTGTTTATGGTTCTGTTGATTCTTATTTTAATGATTTAAATATTGTTTCTGATAGAGTTGAGAAAATTACTGGTGAAAAATCTATGATTATTCGCTTTCCAGGTGGATCTAGTAATACTATTAGTAAGAGATATACCCCTGGTATTATGAGCTTTTTAACTAAAGAAGTAGTTAACCGAGGATATCGTTATTATGACTGGAATATTGATTCTAGGGATGCTGAAGGTGGTAAATTTAATTCAGATGAGATTGCTAATTTTGTTACTTCTAAGCTTTCTCATGATAGAGTTAATATGGTTTTAATGCATGATATTAAAGTTGTTACTAAAGATGCGATTGGTAAAATTATTGATTATGGTAAAGAGAATGGTTATACCTTTGAAGCAATTACACCATATACAGATATGGTTACACAACGTGTAAATAATTAGACTAATTTTTAAAAGTAGTGTATAATGATTGGTAGGTGGTATTATGGGTATATTTAAACCTACGATGTATCGAAAAAATATTTTCGATATTGATTATCAAAAGTTAAAGGAAAAAGGCATTCGTTGCCTTGTTTTCGACTTAGACAATACTCTTGGATTGATTGAACATGAGAAATGTCCTAGAAATACAAAGAAATTGATTAGAAATTTACAAAAAGATTTTCTAATATTTATTGCATCTAATAATAATAAAAGGCGTATTAAGCCTTATATGGAAGATTTGGGTGTTGGTGGAGTAGCTCGGTCTATGAAACCATCTACTCGCGGATTAAAGAAAATCAAGAAAGAATATAATCTTAAGAAAAAAGAAATGGTTATGATAGGCGATCAAATTGTTACTGATGTTTTAGCTGGAAAAATATTTAAAATTATGACTATCTTAGTTGACCCTTTAGGTAAGAAAGATTTAAAAATTACGGGACTTAATCGATATTGGGAAGATAAAATTATTCGCAGATATGAAAAAAAAGGCGAATTTAAGAGAGGTAATTATTATGACTAGTGAAAAGAAGTGTACGGGGTGTGGTGTGATATTACAGGATGAAAATATATTGCAGGAAGGCTATACAACTAGTTTGGAAAATGATATTTGTCAAAGATGTTTTCGTATGAAGAATTATGGTGAATATCAGACTATTGCGAAATCTAATGAGGAGTACTTATCTATTTTAAAAAGTGTTGGGGAGACTAAAGATTTAGTTTTATATATTACAGATTTATTAAATATTGATAAAAATATTGAAGAGGTTAGAAGATTTATCCCTAATAAAATGATATTGGTGTTAAATAAAAAAGATGCATTACCGAAATCTGTAAAAGAAGAAAAACTCATCCAATATTTTAAAGATATGAATTTGAATTTTGAAGAGATTATTGTTGTTAGTGTTAATAAGAATTATAATATTGATTATTTACTTAAAAGAATTAAATATTATCAGACTAGTAAGAATGTTTATGCAATAGGGCATACTAATGCTGGAAAGAGTAGTTTAATTAATAAATTAATAAAAAATTATTCAGATAAAACACAAGAGATTACTATGTCTCCACTTCCTTCTACTACACTAAATACTATTACCATTGAAATTAATGATTATTTGACATTAATTGATACTCCAGGACTTATTGATAATGGTTCTATTTTAAATATTGTTAACCCTAAGATGATTAAGAAAATATCTCCAGTGAAAGAAATTAAACCAAAGACTTATCAAATTCGTAGAAATCAGTCTATTATTATTGAAGATTTCCTAAGAATTGATTATGTTGAAGGAGAAAAGAATAGTTTTACTTTATATGTATCTAATGACTTAAAGGTTAAAAGACTTCTTAATTCTAGTAATAAAAATGATTTAAAGGATTTAAATAAAACAACATATCAAGTAAAATATGGGGAAGATTTAGTTATCTCTGGTTTAGGTTTTGTTAAAATGGTAGACAAGTGTGAAATTGATGTTTATATTGATCAGAATGTGGATACGTTTTTAAGAAAGAACTTAATTTAATTCTGTTCTTTTTTTATTGCGTTTTTCTCTTGTTGACATTAGAATACTAGTGAGGTGATTTTGTGGGGCTTTTTCGTACAGACTTAGAAGTAGAAGAAAAGTATAACGCATATATGAATGTTGATACTGCGAAAGATTTGAAGGGGGCTATGACTTGGTTGGAATTTTATATTGGAGAAATGAATGAGTTTGCAGACGTTGGATGGCATGAAATTAGAAAAGATAAAGTGGAATATGTGAAAGCTTCTCTTTTAAGTGTATTTCGAAACGTTATAGTGGGAATTACTAATCCTCTTGCTATTAAAGCAGAGATGAGGGTTATTGAGAAGCAGATTGAATTGGCTCAGACTTTTTGTTCTTTGGAAGAGGAACTTTTAGATAGTATGAATGATAGTAACTATCAAGAGATTTTAAATTTAGGAAGTTTTTGTTATTTTACTTATGTTGATTTGGAACGCGGTATGATTTTAAGTCAAGATGCCATTTATTATAATATTGATTCCGGGGTAGAGCAGGAATATCAGCCATCTATGATTTCTTCTATTATGGATTCTTCTTGTTTAGTTCAAGATTTTCTTAAGAGAAAGATATTAGAATTAAAAAATACAGAAGTAGTAGAAAAAATAAAAAAATCGTGATATAATTAGTAATGTTTTATAGGAGTGATGTCAATGAATAATGAACTTGCGAACGAAATACGTAGTAAGTGTGATATCGTTGATATCGTAGGAGAGAGGATTCCTTTAGTAGCAAGAGGAAAAAACTTTTTTGGAGTTTGTCCTTTTCATGATGATTCTAATCCTTCTTTGTGTGTGTCACGTGAGAAGCAAATATATACTTGCTTTTCTTGTCATGCGACAGGAAATGTGTTTACCTTTTTAATGAATTATGAACATATGGATTTTAAAGAGACTTTGCATTATTTAGGAGAAAAAGTTGGTGTAGATGTATCTGGCGTTCGTATTCAGAAAAAAAATACGAAATTTGACCCGTTTTATGAAGCATATCAACTTTCTTTAAAATATTTTCAAAATAATTTACAATCTAAAGTTGGTAAAGATGCTAGAAGTTATTTAGCAACTCGTAAGATTGATGATAGTGTTATTAAAGAATTTGAAATTGGTTTATCACTTGATAGTAGTGATGATTTGACTAAATTACTTGTTAGTAAAAAATATAATTTAGGGGATTTAAATAAGATTGGTTTATCTAGCGATAATAGAGATGTTTATATCGATCGTATTATGTTTCCTTTGTATGATTTAAGCGGAAAAGTTGTTGGGTTTAGTGGAAGAATTTATCATGATAATGGTCAGAATAAATATTTAAATACGAGAGAAACACCTATTTTTAAAAAGGGACAGTTGTTATACCATTATCATATTGCGAGAGAAGAGTGTAGATTAAAAAAATCTGTTATTATTATGGAAGGATTTATGGATGTCATTAGAGCTAGTACGATTGGCATTCGTAATACTGTAGCTTTGATGGGTACTGCTCTTACTCATGAACAATTGGAATTAATAAAAAGGCTTTCTACAAATATTATTTTATGTTTAGATGGTGATGATCCTGGAGTTCATGCAACTCTTTCTATAGGTGATATGCTTTTAGAAGAAGGAATTGAGCCTAGGGTATTAGTGCTTCCTAATCCAGATGATCCTGATAGTTTTATTTTAAATCATGGTAAGGAAAGCTTTTTAAACTTGTTAGACAGTGCTGTTACATTTAATGATTTTAAGTTGCGTAAATTAAAAGAAAAAGTTGATTTTCGTAGTGATGAAGAAACAGCGCAATATATTAATCAAGTACTACAGGAAACTGTTAAAGTACAGGATTCTATTAGAGTAGAAATAATCCTTAAAAAACTTGCAAAAGAATTTGATTTGAGTTATAATACACTGGAAATGCGTTTTCGTGAATTAGAAAAACCTAAGCCAAGAGAAAAGCCAGTAGTAGTTACATATCACAAAACAAAGAAAAAAACAAAGTATGAAAAAGCCATGGAACAAATACTTTACTTTATGCTTAATAATGACTGGGTAATTAGTCAATTTGAGAAGGAAAGAATTATCTTTCCTAATGAGGAAAGTCGTTTATTAGCAAGTGAAATTGTTTATTATTATACGACTTATGGTCATATTAATATTCCTGACTTTTATACTTATGTTCAAGATAAAGAAGAAGTTGTCAATTTTCTTAATGATATTTTAGCTGGAAATTATTTGGAATCTACTAGTCGTGATGAATTATTTGAGTATTTTGGAGTGATTCGAGAATATAGTCGTACTCAAGAGATTAAGAGACTTACTAATTCATTGTCGAAGGAAGTTGATCCTATAATTCAAGCTGAAATTGCTGAGAAGATTCGGAAGTTACGGATAGGAGATAATAAGAATGGTTGGAGAAATTAAAACAGTCGAAGAAAGAAAACAAAAATTACTAGCGCTAGGAAAAAAACAGGGATATATTACCTATGAACAGTTAGCTGATGAATTAAAAGGACTAGATATTGATAGTGATACTTTAGATGAGCTTTATAATTCTTTGATGGAAGCTGAAATTGATATTGTTTCTGAAGATGGTAATGATGATGCTTCTGGTGAAGAGATTACAGAAGATGTTTCTGTAGAAAACTTAACTTTATCTAAAGATGTTAAGATTAATGATCCAGTTCGTATGTATTTAAAAGAAATTGGACGTATTAACTTGCTTACTAGTGATGAAGAGTTTGAATATGCTAAACGTGCAGAAGAAGGAGATGAAGAGGCTAAAAGAATGCTTGCTGAATCTAACTTACGTTTAGTTGTTAGTATCGCGAAAAGATATGTGGGACGTGGAATGTTATTTTTGGATTTAATTCAAGAAGGTAATATCGGTCTTATGAAAGCGGTTGATAAATTTGATCCAACAAAGGGTTATAAGTTTTCTACTTATGCAACTTGGTGGATTCGTCAAGCTATTACTCGTGCAATTGCAGACCAAGCAAGAACGATTCGTGTTCCAGTACATATGGTAGAAACTATTAATAAACTTGCTCGTGTTCAACGTCAATTAACACAAGATTTGAATAGAGAACCAACGGATGAAGAAATAGCTAAAAAGTTAGGGATTTCTATTGAAAAGGTTCGTGAAGTATATAAGATTTCTCAAGATCCAGTTTCACTAGAGACTCCAATTGGGGAGGAAGATGATTCGCACTTAGGAGACTTTATTAAAGATGAAAGAACTATGGGACCTGAAGAATATGCAACTATCGAAATGTTAAAAGAAGAACTTCAAGGTGTTTTAGGAACACTTACTGATCGTGAAGAAAAAGTATTACGTTTACGTTTTGGACTTGATGATGGACAATGTCGTACACTGGAAGAAGTTGGTCAAATCTTTGGTGTTACCCGTGAGAGAATTCGTCAAATTGAAGCAAAGGCATTACGTAAGTTAAGACATCCATCTCGTTCTAGAAAATTAAAGGATTTTTTAACTGATTAATGAAAATTAATGATAGATTAAAAAAA
>CALVYF010000011.1 GCA_944372055.1 uncultured Bacilli bacterium
GGTATGACATTTCAAATTATATTTCAGGCAATTATGAATTTAATGGTAGTAATAGGGATGATACCAGTAACAGGTGTCACATTACCATTTTTATCTTATGGAGGTTCCTCTCTTTTAATCAGTATGGTTAGTATGGGAATTCTTTTAAATGTGTCTAGAAATATAAAAAGTTAAATTTAAATACTTTATATTACTAGACATAAGTGATAAAATAAATATAGGTGATTATGTGAATATAGAATTAGAGTCTTTAAAACTAACAAGATACAAAGAAGAAAAACATAAGAATTTAAAAGAAGAGTTTGAAAAAGGAGAATCTCATTCAAGCTTTATTCATCAAATAGGCCCTAGACTAGAAAACTCCAAAAATAACAACCGAAATATTTATCAAAGTGCTTTTGTAGTAGAAGCAGAAGATATTCCTATTGGATATTTATTTATATCAAGTAGAGTTTGTGATGAAGTATTTTTAGAATATGCGGTTTTAAAACCTTATCGTGGCCTAGGATATGGAAGTACAATGATTAGAGAAACAACAGACTACTTATTTGAAAATCACAACATTAGGTCGATTAGATTAGATATTGACCCAAGTAATAAAAATAGCATTAATACAGCAGAAGCCTGTGGTTACACCTTAGATGAAGATGAGTTTGCATCACGTAATTACATGGGAAGAATGCAATTTGTAAAAGACAGCACATACTACATCTCTAAACGCAGATAAAAGGAAATAATAAAAATAGTAAAGTTGGTGAAATATGAAAGATATATCATTTGTTGTACCCTGTTATAACTCAGAAGGATATATGAAAAAATGTATAGATTCCTTATTGATAGGAAAAGAACAAGTAGAAATAATTATAATTGATGATGGTTCAACAGATAAAACAGGAAAAATAGCTGACCAGTATCACAAGAAATATCCAGAAACAGTAAAAGTAATTCATCAAGAAAATGGAGGTCATGGAGAAGGAATAAACACGGGATTAAAACATGCTACAGGTAAATATTTTAAAGTAGTAGATAGCGACGATTGGTTAGACGAAAAAGCTTATAAAAAGCTACTAAAAGAAATAAAACATATAGATACAGATTTAGTAGTATGTAATTATGTATATACATATACAGATGGTAGAAGTGATCAAGTAATTTCTTTTGCTAATGTATATGATAAAAACAAAGTATTAACATGGAATGATATTCATCGTTTTAAATTAACACAATATCCCTCTCTTCATTCGATGATGTATAAAAAGAGTGTATTAGATAAAAGTAATATAGATTTACCAAAACATGTTTTCTATGAAGACAATTTATTTATCTATTTACCTCTAGTAAATACGGAAACGATTTATTATTTAGATTTAGATCTATATCGCTACTATATCGGAAGAAGTGATCAATCTGTACAAGAAAGTCAAATGATTAAACGTAGTTCTCATCAAGTATTAGTGTCAGAAAGAGTATGTACAGCATATGATTTATCAGAAATAAAAAATAAAAAATTACGTAAATTAATGAGAAGAGAATGTATTTTCTTAATGACGATTGGAGTTGTATTCTCTAGAATCGCTTATACCAAAGAAGGAGAAAAACAATACAAAGACCTTTGGAAAAAAGTAAAAGAGAAAAATCCAAGACTATATCACAGTATTAGATACTGTACTATGGCAACCTGGGTATCATTTCCAACAAAAGCGGGTAGACTATTAACGATGATAGGATACCGATTAGCTCATAAATTAGTAAGTTTTAATTAAAAGATAAAGTATGTCGTAACTGGACATACTTTTTAAATTCTTGCACAAAGTAGAAAAGAAAGATATAATTAACATGGATTCTCTTTATGAAATAGATATAAACGTAAGAAAAGAAAGGAGAAAAAGATGTTAGAATTAAAAGATATATGTTTTGAAAGAAATAATAAAAAAATATTAAATCATATAAATTTAAAATTAGATATAGATAAATTTTATGTAATTACAGGACCAAATGGCTCTGGTAAATCAACATTAGCAAAAATTATCATGGGAATAGAAAAACCAGATTCTGGAACAATTTTGTTGAATGGTGAAGATATTACAAATAAATCCATAGATTACCGTGCTAAATTAGGAATTGGTTTTGCGTTTCAACAACCAGTACAGTTTAAAGGAATAACGGTATATGATTTATTAAAATTATCGACAAACAAAGAACTAACAAAAAAGGAAGCCTGTAATATTTTATCAAAAGTAGGCCTTTGTGCAATTGAATATGTAGATAGAGAAGTAAATAAATCTTTATCCGGTGGAGAATTAAAGCGCATAGAAATCGCAACGGTTATGGCAAGGAACCCATACTTAGCTATTTTTGATGAACCTGAAGCAGGAATTGATTTATGGAGTTTTCAAAATTTAACAGAGGTTTTTAAAGAGATTAGTGCTACTTCAAAAGGTACAACACTTGTAATATCTCATCAAGAAAGAATATTAAACATTGCTGATGAAATTATTTTAATGGGGGAAGGAAAAATCCAAAAGTTTGGCAAAAAAGAAGATGTTTTCGACCACATTTTTAAACCAAAGAAATGTTGTAAGGAGGTGGCAGCTTGTGAAAGAGGAAGATAGAAAACTTCTAAAAGAAGTAGTTGGAGAAGATCCTACAAAAGCAGATAGCTACAACATCAGAAAAAACGGACAAAAATTAGACCGTAAAGTAAATCCTAATATTAATATTATATCTAAAGAAGATAATAGTGGAATTGACATCTATGTAAAAGAAGATACTCTATTTGGTACTGTAAATATACCAGTAATAATTACAGAAAGTGGACTAAAAGACGTAGTATATAATGATTTTCATATTGGGAAAAACGCTAATATTATTATTGTTGCCGGATGTGGTATTACAAATAATGGTCACTGGGATGCTCAGCATGATGGAATTCATAGATTTTATCTAGAAGAAGGTGCTAGAGTAAAATATATTGAACGTCATTGTGGACTAGGTGTAGGAGATGGTAAAAAAGTACTAAATCCCGTAACTGAAATTCATATGGCAAAAAGCTCTTATATGGTAATGGATACAACACAAATAAAAGGTGTAGATGATACGATTCGTACAACGAAAGCTGAGTTAGATAGTGATGCTACTTTAGTGATTACAGAAAAAATTTTAACCAGTAAAGACCAACAAGCCAAAACAGAATTTATAGTAAATTTAAAAGGAGAAAATTCTTCTACTCATGTTACATCACGTTCAGTCGCAACAGACAATTCTTATCAAGAATTTATCTCTAATATCACAGGAAATACAAAATGTTATGCTCATGTAGAATGTGATGCAATTATTAAAGGAGAAGGAAAAGTAAAAGCAGTTCCAGAAATATTTGCTAAAAACGTAGATGCCAATTTAATACATGAAGCAGCAATTGGAAAAATTGCAGGTGAACAACTAATGAAATTAATGTCTTTAGGACTATCAGAAAAGGAAGCTGAAGAAGTAATTATTAATGGTTTTCTAAAATAATAAAGTATAGATTATAGTAGGAGGGCTTGATAGCTCTCTTTTTATTTATAAAAAAACAAAAAAATGTTATACTAACAGTAGGAGGGTAAGCAAATGGAAAAGAAAAGTGCCTGGGAAAAATATACAGAAGAAGATTTAAATAAATTAGACTTATTATGCAATGATTACAAACAATTTTTAACGATTGCTAAAACAGAAAGAGAAACAACGAAAGAAATCATTAAACGTGCAGAAGAAAAAGGTTATGAAAATTTAGAAGATTATATTAGTGAAAATAAAAGAATTCTTCCTGGAGATAAAATTTATGTAAACAATAAAGGAAAAGCAGTAGCCTTATTTAATATTGGTACAGAGCCGATAACTAATGGAATGAATATCTTAGGAGCGCATATCGATTCTCCAAGAATAGACTTAAAAGCACACGCCATTTATGAAAGTGATGGTTTTACTTATTTTGATACTCATTACTATGGTGGAATAAAAAAATATCAATGGGTAACACTACCTTTAGCGATTCATGGAGTAGTAATAAAAAAAGACGGTACTAAAATAGAAATTTGTATTGGTGAAGATGATATAGATCCAGTAATAGGAATTACAGATTTACTTCCACATCTAGCTAGTGAACAAATGAAAAAAGAAGGGGCTAAACTAGTAGAAGGAGAAAATCTTGACCCAATTATTGGAAGTAAGCCATTAGAAGCAGAAGAAAAAGACAAAGTAAAACAAAATATACTAATGATTTTAAAAGAAAAATATAATATGGAAGAAGATGACTTTTTATCAGCAGAAATAGAAATAGTCCCAGCAGGAAAAGCAAGAGACTTCGGATTAGATAAGAGTATGATTATGGCATATGGTCAGGATGATAGAGCTTGTGCTTACACCTCGCTTGAAGCATTTCTAGAAGTAGAAAACACGAAAAAAACCTTAAGTTGTATATTAGTTGATAAAGAAGAAATAGGAAGTGTAGGAGCAACAGGAATGCAGTCTCATTTCTTTGACAATGCAATTGCAGAAATTTGTGCCCTAATGGGGAATGATTCCTCTCTTGCAGTAAGAAGAGTACTTAACCATTCTAAAATGTTATCTAGCGATGTAAATGCCGCCTATGATCCACTATATAAGTCAGCTATGGACAAAAGAAATTCATCCCGCTTTGGTCATGGAGTAGTCTTCTGCAAATATACTGGTTCGCGTGGTAAAAGTGGCAGTAATGATGCGAATGCAGAATATATTGCGGAACTTAGAAAAATCATGGATGAAGCAGATGTGTCATTCCAACTATCAGAACTTGGTAAAGTAGATATTGGCGGTGGAGGAACAATTGCCTATATTTTAGCTAATTACAATGTAGAAGTAATTGATTGCGGAGTAGGTGTATTAAGTATGCATGCTCCATGGGAAGTAACATCTAAATCAGACATATATGAAGCCTACTGTGGATATATTGCTTTCCTTCAGAATGCCTAGCATGTAAACAATTGAGGGGGGTAGAAGAAAGATGTATACATGGGAAATGGTAAATTTTATTAATGAAAGAAATAGATATATAGGTGGAGATGATTTATTAACTATTCTATCTTTAAAGTTAAATCCACAAATAACATACATTAAATATTTTCCTACCTTAGAATATGAAAAAGATGGAGAAAAGTGTATAGAACATAATATATATCTAATAAAAGCATCTAAAGAAGGTAGTACAGAAATAGAAGAGCTTTGGTTTAAAGCAATGCCATATGAAGAAGCAAAAGTAAAAGGGTTAGTAAAAAAAAATAAAAACTGTTAGAATTTTTTCTAACAGTTTTATTCATATAATTCACTATTATCAATTACCAAATCCATTTTATCATATTTTTCTAAAGATTTTTTAATCCTAGAATAATTTTCTATATCAAACATAATAAGCGGATATACTTTCTTTTTTAACAAGACACAAACAGAATAATGCTCAATAATAATATATTGAATAGTATCCCAAGGGCAATCAATTTTAACACAGATTTCTCCTTTTAATAGAGTAGAAATTCCATCTTTATGAACAGTAGTTTCACTATCTGTATTCAATAAATATTTTTTTAGTGATTCAAAACAAGAACGATAATAAAACCAAGTAAAAAACATGATAAATAAAAATACTGCTGCTATATATAGAAATATATTAGAAAATAAAAAGTAACATACAAGTAACAAAAACACTACAATAGCATAGCAAAAACAAATAAAAATAGTATGATTTTTTGCTAGAGGAATTTTTTTTGTTGGATTTTTAGAAATAGTATTTCGGTAAATAAAAATATATAAAACCTCTTGAATAAAATTCATATCAGAATTACCTTTTTTCAATATTACTCACTCCTTTTATAAAAATTATACAATAAATAATAAAAAAAACGATAGATAAGTAAAAAGAAAGTTGCTACAATAGAAATAGAGAGGAGTAAGTTATGCTACAAGTTAAAAATATTGTAAAGTATTATGGAGATAATAAAGCTGTCGATAATCTTTCTTTTGAAGTAAAAGATGGAGAAATATTCGGACTATTAGGTGAGAATGGTGCTGGAAAAACAACAACATTCAGAATTATTATGGGACTATTAGAAGCAACGGATGGAGTTGTTCTACTAGACGGACACCATATCGATTATTCTATTACAGACAAGATTGGTTTTGTAACAGAAGAAAGAAGTCTGCTTACCAAAATGACTGTAAAAGAACAAATTGTTTTTTATGGTATCTTAAAAGGAATGAAAGAAAAAGAGATAGAAAAAGAATTAAAAAAATGGTTAAAAGACTTTCAAATCGAAAGTTATGAAAATAGAAAAATCAAAGAATTATCCAAAGGTAATCAACAAAAAATTCAATTTATTTCAGCAGTAATTCATCATCCTAAACTACTAATATTAGATGAACCTTTCACGGGACTAGATCCAATTAATGTAGAGTTAATGAAAAAGGCAATTTATAAATTGCAAAAAGAAGGATGTTCTATTATCTTTTCATCTCATCAAATGGAACATATTGAAAATTTTTGCGAAAAATTAATTATTTTAGTAAAAGGTAAACCAGTAGTTGATGGATACGTAAAAGATATTAAAAAGGAATATAAAAAGAAAAATATTCTAATTCGAGGAGATGATCTTCCATTAAAAGAGTTAGAAAAGATAAAAGGAGTTATCTCTGTTACAAAACAAAAAGATGAATATGAAGTAAAAGTAGAAGAAGAGAAGATTGCTCCTAAAATATTTCAAAAAATTAAAAATTATAATATCACAAAATATGATGTAACAGAGCCAACACTAAATGAAATTTTCATTGCGAAAGTAGGTGAAGTACATGAGTAATAAATTTTGGTATTTAACAAAACAAAGTTTAAGAAAAAAAATAAAGTCAAAATGGTTTATCGGTGTTAACATTATGCTAGCACTAGTAATTATCGCCTTAATCAACATTAATTCAATTATTGCTTTCTTTGGAGGAGACTTTAACGAAAAAACTAGAATTCTTGTAGTAGATAAAACAGATATTTCTTTTGATGTATTTAAACAAAGTATAAAAGAAGTAACAAAAGAAGATGATGATGAAAACCTTGTTGTAAAAGCAAGTGATAAAACGGAAAAACAACTAAAAAAAGATTTAAAAGATAACGAGGTAGCTATTGTGTTTGATAACGATGAAGAAAACTTTGTTACAGCAAAAGTTATCAGTAAAGAAAAAATAGATAGTAGTACTTACCAATATATTTCTCAAGGATTAAATAGTACAAAAACAAGTGTAGCTTTAGTAAAAACAAATACAGACCCTATATTACTTGCTAAAATATCCTCACCTATGACTACAGAAAGAATAGTATTAAATGACAAAAAATCAGTAGATGAAAACATGGAAATGGTCATGGGAAGCCTTTTCCCAACATTAATTCTCCCATTCTTTATGCTAATTATCTTTTTAGTACAAATGATAGGTGGAGAAATTTGTGAAGAAAAAACAACGAAAAGTATGGAAATTATCATTTCCAATGTCAGTCCTAAAGTTCATCTTCTATCCAAAGTAATAGCTAGCAATCTATTTATCATTATTCAAGGACTATTATTAGTATTATATTCTGTAATTGGAATATTAATCAGTACGAAAGGACACTTATCAATAGATCCAAATGTAGACAGTCTATTAACTGCAACAGTAGAATCAGGATTCTTAGATAAAATAATTACCTTACTTCCTGCGATACTAATTATGATGCTATTATCGTTTTTAGCTTACTCATTGATTGCTGGAATATTAGCTGCAATGACTACTAATATGGAAGACTTTAATCAAATTCAAACACCAATTATGTTAGTATTATTAGCTGGCTACTATTTAGCAATTATGGCTGGTATGTTTGATGGCTCTGTATTAATCAGAATATTATCATATGTACCATTTATTTCCTGCTTAGTATCACCATCTTTATATATCATTGGACAGATTAGTATGATAGATGTAATTATTTCAATTATAGTATTAATAATTACAATACTAGTCATGGTAAAATATGGATTGCGAGTATATAAAGTAGGAATTCTAAATTATTCGAATGAAAAAATATGGTCGAGATTTGCCAAAGCATTAAAGAGTAAAGATGTGTAAAAGAGTTTTTTGAAAACTCTTTTTTTATACAAAAAATAAAAATAAAGAAGAAAAAGCAAAGCTAGCATGCTATAATAAAAAGGTAAAAGAATAGGAGGAGTAAATTTGATTGTATTTAAAGATGTGAGCAAAAGTTATAAAACCACGACAGTATTAAAAGACATCTCCTTTACTATAGAAGATGGTGATTTAGTATGTTTGATTGGAGAGTCTGGTTGTGGTAAAACAACTACTTTAAAAATGATTAATAAACTAAATTCTCCAACCTCTGGAGAAATTACAATTAATAAACAAAATATCAAAAATATTAATGATGTCAAATTACGTAGAAAAATGGGATATGTTATCCAGCAGACTGGACTTTTTTCTCATATGACAATTAGAGAAAACATAGAAATTATAGCAAAAATCGAAAAGATGCCAGAACAAAAAAGAAGTAAGAGAGTAAAAGAAATGATGGATATGGTAGGCTTAGATGAAAAATTACTAGAACGGTATCCAAATGAACTATCTGGAGGGCAGTTACAACGTATTGGAATTGCAAGAGCATTTATGACAGATCCGAAAATAATCTTGATGGATGAACCATTTAGTGCTCTAGATCCTATGAGTAGGACAGCCCTACAAGATGAACTTTTAAAATTACAAAGAAAATTTCATAAAACAATCGTATTTGTAACTCATGATATGGATGAAGCAATCAAGTTAGCAGATAAAATAGCTATTATGGATCAGGGAGAATTAGTTCAATATGATACTCCTGAAAACATCTTAAAACATCCCACAAATGATTTCGTAAAAAACTTTGTAGGGCATAAAAGAATTTGGAATTCTCCAGAATTTATTAAAGTAAAAGATATTATGATTACTAGACCAGTAACCTGCAAAGAAGATGATTCTAAATTCTATTGTATTAATAAGATGCGTATGACCAAAGTAGATAGTCTAATGGTAGTAGACGAAGAAAGAAAACTAATAGGTATACTTTATGCAGAAAGTCTAAGTTTAAAAAATCATAAAGTAAAAGGAATAAAAGAGTATATTGAAAAAGATATAGTATCCGTAAAAGAAAATGATTCTATTGTTGATTTAGCAAAACTAATTAAAAATACAAAATCTGCAACGATTCCAGTAGTAGATAGAGAAAAACGTTTAACGGGTTTAATTACCAGAAGTAGCTTAATTACGGCATTAAGCCAACAATTTACAGAGGAGGATGAGTAATGGAATTTATTGATTATATAATAGAAAATAAAGATCAAATCATCTCTCTATGTATTGAACACATTGAGCTAACGGCTCTTGCTTTAATTATTGCAATTATTATTGGTGTACCAATTGGTATATTAATTAGCTATAAAAGGAAGTTAAATAAGCCAGTACTTGGAATTACAAGTGTAACACAAGCAATACCAAGCATGGCATTATTAGGATTTATGATACCATTTCTAGGGATAGGAACAGCACCTGCAATTGTAGTAGTAGTACTATATTCATTACTCCCAATTATTAAAAATACATATACAGGAATTGCCAATATTTCACCAGCAACCGTAGAAGCTGCAACTGGAATCGGTCTTACGAAAGCTCAAATTTTAACTAAAATTCAAATTCCAGAAGCCTTACCAATTATCATGGCCGGTGTAAGAATTTCATCCGTTAGTGCTGTAGGACTTATGACTATGGCAGCCTTCATTGGTGGCGGAGGACTAGGATATTTAATATTTTCAGGGATTCGTACCGTAAATAACTATCAAATTTTAGCAGGGGCAATTCCAGCTTGTATTCTAGCATTATTAGTAGATTACTTCTTTGGAGCAATAGAAAAATTAGTTACTCCAATTAGTTTACAAAATGAAACAAAAAGCAAAGAAAAGCAAAAAAAAGAACGTAGAAAGAACAAAATAATAGTGATTATCACGATATTAATTATAGGCTTATTGTTTTTACAAGAAATAGACTTTTCTAAGAAATCAAAAAATGTAATTCGTGTTGGTAGCAAAGATTTTACAGAACAAGAAATTCTTTGTTATATGACTTCACATACAATAGAGAATAATACAGATATTGATGTAGAAAATGAATGTAATTTAGGTGGTGCTCAAGTAGTATTTTCTGCGTTAACAAATGATAACATCGATTTATATATCGACTATGCTGGAACTGACTACACAGATATTTTAAAACATAAACCTATTTCAGATGTAGACAAAGTATATAAAACAATAAAAAAGGAAATGAAAGAAAAGTATGATATTGAAGTATTAAATCAAATGGCTTTTAATAACACTTACGCATTAGCAGTGACAAAAGAGACAGCCCAAAGATATAATCTCGCAACCATTAGTGATTTGACAAAGGTTTCCAATGATTTAATTATCGCTCCAACCCTAGAATTTATTAATAGGGAAGATGGCCTACCTGGTCTAGAAAAAGAATATGGATTATCATTTAAAGATACCATAGGAATTGATGGCAGCCCAAGATATACAGCTTTACAAAATAATAATGCCCAAGTCATTGATGCATTCACAACAGATGGATTGTTAAAGAAATTTAATTTAGTAGTGTTAGAAGATGATAAAAATTTCTTCCCACCATACTATGCAATCCCACTAGTAAGAAGCGATACCCTAAAAGAATACCCAGAAATAGAAAAAGTATTAAATGCATTAGGACCATATCTAACAGATGAGGTAATGCAAGATTTAAATTATCAAGTAGATGAATTAGGAAAAAGTCCAGAAAAAGTTGCTACTGATTTTTTAAACATGATAAATTTAACTGTATAAAATAAGTTGACGAAACAAAAGATAAATATTATCATAGTAACAGAGGTGTATTATGTATTACAATTATAGAAAACAAAGAATAAAGAGTGCACTAATCATTTGCTTTATATTAGCATTAGCTATTTTTGCTACTCATCATATTTATTATAAATTTCAAAATGAAAGAAATACGGACTATAGTTCAGAATCGTTAGATATCACATTTCATGAGGAAACTGGAGATAAAGTTACTTTATCAAGAGTAACACCAGTAACAGACTCCGTAGGACTAGCTTCACAATCATACACTTTTACAATAAAAAACAACATGACCATTCCAGTAAATTATACAGTAAAATTAGTGGATGATTTAGAAATGGTATTCGAAGATGGATGTAGTGAATACCAAATGCCTAAAGATATTATTCGTGTAGCTATTAAGGACAACAAAAAAACAGGAATTTATAATTTAGAAGAATTAAATGAAGGTATCTTAGTTCAAACAAAAATAAAACCATTAAAAGAAGAAGAATATACAATTCGTATATGGACAAAACAAGATACGACACTACAAGCAGGCGCAGTAAGGCACTATCATGGAAAAATACAAATCGTCGAAGAAGATAGAGAAGTAGCAATACTAAATAGAAATTAGGTGATAATATGGATATTGATTTAACACCACTTCATAGCCATATAGCAAAAAAAATTGATATTACAAACTACTACACAATACCAGAGAGTTTCTTTGGAACAACGGGAGTAAAAAAATTAGAGAATATCAAAGTAGATGGTTATGTATATTTATCTCCAAGTGAAGATGATTTAGAAGAAGAGGTTGACAGTATCAATTGTAAAGTAGAAGGGAATATGGTAATAGAAGATTCTATCTCTCTAGAACCTGTAGAGTACCCATTTTCTATTGAATATGACGACATAATTGAAGAAAATTGTAAAAAAAATGAAAATACACTTGATATATTTTCGTTTTTATGGGAAAATATTGTACTAGAGGTCCCTCTACAGTTTACAAAAGTGGAAGACTTTTCTAAATTTCGAGGAGACGGATGGAAATTAGTGAGTGAAAATGAGCTTACAGAAAGTAACAATCCATTTAGTGAATTATTAGATAAGATGAAAGAGGAGTGATAATATGATGAAATTAGACATTCAAATGTTCGCTGTTCCTTTTCGTAAAGTTTCAAAGACAAGAAAAAGAATGAGAAGAAGTCATAACGCAATGGAAGTTCCAGGTATGGTAAAATGTCCAAGTTGTGGAGAAATGATCAAAGCTCATAGAGTTTGTCCAAAATGTGGAAACTACAAAGGAAAAAAAGTAGTAGATGTAAAAGAAGCTGAGTAAGCTTCTTTTTTTATAAAAAAAAGAAACTAGAGAATACTATAAATAGCTCTAGTTTTTTTGTATACAAATTGACAAAATAGATAGGATTAGGTACAATTAATCTAAATAATAAGGAAGTGAAGATATGAAGAAAAAATATTCAATTGCGATTCTTTCCGTACTGATTGTAGCAGTTTCAATAATTTTATTAATTCATAAATCAAGTTATGCAGTTGGAGTTCCAACAACGAACTTTTGCCCAAGCCAAATTACAGTAGCCAAGTCTAACGAATCTTTAGAATTAATTGAAGGAATAGTGTTACCTAAACTAGAAATAAAAAATAAAAATGGAGAGATATTAGATAATTACCAAGTGTTAACGAATACCAAAAATGATAATATCTATGGATTAGAGGGAGAAAAGAATTATGAAAGGTCTATTCTAATTCCAACATTTAGTAACGATGAAGAAGACAATAGATATTACCAGCAACTTTTCCTTTGGTGGATGACGGATATGGTTTATTCAACAGACAAGAATTTAACAGAAGCAGAAAAAGAAAAAATAAAAGCATCTACAAGTGGAAAAGAAGTGGCTGAAAAAATAGAAGAATATGTAAAGTATATGACATGGGAAAGTGCTCAAGAGGAAGAACCTGTGATGACACTAGATAATATAGATACTAGTAATCTAAGTTATCATGCAACTAATGATTATCTAGAAACAGAGTTGATCACACCAACAAGTACAAGAGAATATTCATATATATTTACTTATTATGAAGTAAAGGTATCTTCTCCTTTAGAAGTAGTAGATGAAAATGGAAATGAAAAAAGGGAATTTGAAAGAGGAGAAAGTTTCCGAATAAGAATACCAAAATCAGAGATTAAAGATAATAAAGTGAATTTTAAGGCTGAAATCATAGGAAAAGCAAAATTTGATATCTGGGGACAGTACGTCTATTATGGAATATCACCTCAATCAAGAGGGATAATCACGAGTTTATATATGCTAAACTGTGGAGAACAAAAGGAACTAGCAACATTTAATCCCATCGATGTTAATTCTAATATCACGGTAGGAACTCTAAATATCAAAGTAATTGATGCTGAAAGTAAAGAAGAATTAAAAGATGCAGAGGTAGTAATATACGATCAAGCAGGAAATATTGTTTATCGATATCAAACAACCGGTACCGTCTTAAATATTACTTTGCCGGTGGGAGAATATACAGTAAAACAAATTGTAACCCCTCCAAACTATCAAGCACGAATAACGGAACAAAAAGTAACAATTACAGAAACCGGTAATACAAATGCAACCCTTGAAAATATTCAACTAATAGAAGTATCAGATACTGGAAAAACGATTAGTAATATTATAGTCATAGGAATAATTATTACATTAATAGGGACAGCCACTATATTGATGGCATTAAAAAGAAGAAAAGAAGCCAAATAATCTAATAAGCTTCTTTTTTATTACACAAAAACTTGCTATAATAAAATGGGTGATATAGATGAATAAAATCAAGGAATGGATATCAAAACATAAAAGCATTATTTTCTTATTCTTATTTGCATTTGTGATTAGAATAGGAGTAATACTATGGATTGATACACCAGTAATATCAGACTTTAAAACGATGCTAGAGGCATCAAAAGAACTAGTGAATGGAACAGATGCATATAAAAGTATGCCATATTTTATTACCTGGGGATATCAAATGGGACATGTCATATATCAGGCCATATTATTAAATATAATAAATAGTATTACATTCTTAAAAATAATAAATACGATTATTACATCTTTCACGGTAGTAATGATTTATTTAATAGGAAAAGAATTATCTACGAAGAAAGCAGCTTTTATCATAAGTATAATTTATTCTATGTTTTTATTTCCACTATTACTAAATACAGTATTAACCAATCAATTACTTCCCATGTTATTAATACTAATTGCTATTTATTTATGGATAAAAAAAGAGAAAAACAATAAGTTAACAGCAATCATAATAGGTGTTTTATTAGGAATAAGTAATATGTTAAGAAGTGAGACAATAGTAATTATAGTAGCATTCTTTTTATACACCATTTTCTTAATGATAAAAAAAGAAAACAAAAAAGTATTAATAATAAATTTATGCTTAATTATAATCAGTTATTTCACTTTAACAACCACAACATCCTTCATTCTAAAAGCAACAGACATCAGTCCAAGTGGATTAGAAAATAAGAATTCATCATGGAAATTTTTAGAAGGATTAAATGTTGAAACAAGAGGGCAATATAGTGAAGATGATGCCACAAAATATGCTTTCAATCAACAAAAAACAAAAAAAGAGTTAGAAAAAAGAATCCAAGAAGAGTGGCAACAATATCCATTATTGTTTGCTAAAAAAACTAAAATACTATGGTTGAATTCTGATCTTTCTTGGTCATTAGGACATATCGAAGATCAAGAAGAGATAAAGTTATATGAAGGTATCAATCAAATATTTATTTACTTCTTTGTTATCATGTCCCTATTAAGTGCCATTACTTTATTTAAAAAGACCTATAAAAAAGAACAAATATTAATATTATTAATCTTATTTATATATTTTGGTGTCTATTTATTCATAGAAGTAATGCCAAGGTATGCCTATTCTATACAAATATTTGAGACCCTTCTAGCAACAATTACCCTAGGATATATATTAGATCATAAAAAAACAAGTAAAGTTGGTGAACATCATGCAAAACCTAGAAAATAATATGTTAATTATTTGTCCAAATGAGGAAAAATTAAAAATACTAGAAAAAATAGAAAAAGAAAATAAATTATACAATTTAAAATTCATGACAAAAAAAGAATATTTAGACAATTACTTTTTTACTTATAAAGATAACGCTCTTCTTTATCTAATGAAAAAATATCATTATAAAGTGGATGTATGTAAAGTCTATCTAAACTATCTTTATGTAATAGATGAGAATAAATCTTATAAGAGTAATAAATTGCTATTCTTACAATCATTAAAAAAAGAATTAAAAGAACAAGGACTATTAGAGTATAATCCATCTTTTAAAGAGTATTTAAAGAATAAAAAGAAAATAGTACTAAATTATCCCAAACTAGACTTATATGAACGTCAGGCATTAGAAATAAAAGAAACTGAAACAGTAGCCGAAAAGGAACTAACAGCAACCGAATATAAAACTATGGAAGATGAAGTAAATGGAGTTGCTTTAGAAATATTAAGCCTCTTAAGGAAAAATATAGACATTAATAAAATTTATTTAACGAATATATCAACAGATTATTTATATACAGTAGACAGAATATTCTCGTATTATAAAATACCTATTAACTTAGCTAAAACCTATTCTATTTATGGTACAAAAATAGTAAAAGATTATATAAAGGAAGAAACATTAGACCTAGAAAAGAACAATAAAATCACGAAAAAACTAGTATCTATTTTAAATTCATTAGTCGATTTAAAAGATGATAGTAAAGAGTATAAAGAATTACTAATTTCTAAAATAAAAGAGGCTAGTATTCCTAGTGAAGAATATAAAGATGCTGTACAAGTAAAAAGTCTAGAAAATGAAGAGTTCATGGAAGACGAATATGTCTTTGTTTTAGGACTAAATCAAGATAATTTACCAAAATTAGAAAAGGATACGGACTTCATTTCTGATAAAGATAAAAAAGAAGTAGAGTTATATACAACTGATGAAAAGAATAAACAAGCAAAATCATCTCTAATGAATAGATTTTACTCTATTAAAAATCTTTATTTATCATATAAACTACAAACTCCGTTCCAAAGTATGTATCCATCTAGCATAATTGAAGAATACAAAATAAAAGTAATAACACCAGAAGAAGATACTTACAAATCTAGTAATTTATATAACAAACTAAGATTAGGGTCAAAATTAGATACTTATAACAGGTACCAAGAAATAACACCTATGCTCAAGGAACTATATACACACTATCGTATTCCATATCAAACTTATGATAATAGCTTTAAGGGAATAAATCAAAATACCTATTTAGAAAACTTACCATACCCATTAAAACTATCTTACACTAGTATTAACTGTTATAATGAATGTAGATTTAAATATTATTTGAATTATGTTTTAAAATTAAATACCTTTGAAGATACATTCGCAGCTTTTATTGGATCACTGTATCATAGAATACTACAATTATATAAAAGACCAAACTTTGACTTTGAAGAAGAATATCAAAAGTATTTAGAAAAAAGAAGTTTATCTCTAAAAGAAAAAGTATTACTAGTAAGATTAAAAAAAGAGCTATTAGATTTGCTAGAACAAGAAAAAAAACAAGATTTAATCTTAGGGTATAACGAAGAACTTCATGAACAAAAGATAGAAATACCCCTAAAAAAAGATATCGAAGTAATATTTACTGGAACAATAGATAAGATTATGTATTACAAAAAAGTAGAAGATACTTATTTTGCGATTGTAGATTACAAATCGGGAGCAGTAGACACTAGGATTGAAAAGATGAAATATGGTTTATCAATGCAATTGCCAGCGTATTTATATTTAATTAACTATTCCCGTGTATTTGATAATCCAATATTTACAGGAATTTATTATCAAAATATTTTATTTAACTATCCATCATTCGATAAAAAACCACTAGAAGAAATTAAAAAGGATAGAATCAAACTCCAAGGATATTCAACAGATGATGTAACTATATTAGAAAGATTTGATCCTACCTATGAAAATAGCGAAGTAATAAAAAGTATGAAAACTACAGAAAAAGGATTCTACCATTACGCAAAGTTATTAAATGATCAAGAAATCTACAACATGATTCGTTATACTAAAAAACAAATAGAAAAAAATACAACAGAAATACTAGCAGGAGAGTTTACTATCAATCCTAAAGTATATGATGGCAAAAATATTTCTTGTGAATTTTGCGCTTTTAAAGATATTTGCTATAAAGCACAGAAAGATACAGTATACTTAGACAAAGTAGAAGACTTATCATTTTTAGATGAGGAGGGATGTTAATGCCAAGTTGGACGCCCGAGCAACAACAAGCAATTGATGAAGAAGGTAAAAATATCATCGTATCAGCAGGCGCTGGTTCAGGAAAAACAGCTGTTTTAACAGAACGGGTTATTAGAAAACTAAAAAGTGGGGTTCATATTAATGAACTATTAGTTTTAACATTTACCAATGCTGCAGCCGCCGAAATGAAAGAACGTATTAGAAAAGCGATAAGAAAGACACCTGGACTAGAAGAAGAAATGAATAGAATTGATGGTGCCTATATCACAACTTTCGATTCTTTTGCACTATCAATTGTAAAAAAATATCATACAGTGATTAATTGTACAAATAATATTCAAATTACAGATGATGTAGTTATAAACATAAAAAAGCAAGAACTGCTAGAAAAAATTTTAGATGAAAAATATCTATTACAAGATAAACGATTTACAAAACTAATACGCGACTTTTGTTATAAAGATGATAAAGAATTAAAAAAATCCCTTCTAGATATTTATCAAAAAATAGAATTAAAATATGATAAAGAAAGATTCCTAGAAACTTACTTAGATAACTATACTAAATCCTGGGATAAAGTAATAGGTGACTATCTTTCTAGTATTAAAGACAAAATAAAACAAATGAGAGAAACTTTAGCAGAGATGTCATCATACTTTGATGGAGACTATATCACCAAAGTAGAAGATTATCTTTATAACTTATTGCATGGTGACAGTTATGAAGAACAAAAGAAAGCACTAGATAATTTAACAAGGTTTCCATCCCTTCCAAAAAACTCTGATGAAAAAGGAAAATCGCTAAAGAAACAATTAACAACAACATTAGATGAAATTAAAGAGGAAATGATTTATGAGTCATTAGAAGAAATAAGAAAAGAACTAGAAAGTACAGTTGCGAATCAAGAAGAAATTATCGATATCCTAAAAGAATTAGATAAAAGATTAACTTTATATAAGGAACAAGAAGAAATCTATAACTTTACCGATATTTCTAGAATGGCAATTAAAATCGTAAGTGAACATAAAGAAATAAGAGAAGAGCTAACTTCTAGCTTTCATGAGATTATGGTTGATGAATATCAAGATACATCAGATACCCAAGAGACATTCATTAATTTAATTGCTAATAATAATGTCTATATGGTAGGAGATATCAAACAATCAATCTATAGATTCCGTAACGCTAACCCTTATTTATTTAAACAAAAATATGATACCTATCGAAATACAGATCAAGGAGTAAAAATAGACCTAGTGAAAAACTTCAGATCAAGACGTGAAGTGTTAGAAGATATCAATTTATTATTTAACCAATTTATGGATGATGAAATAGGAGGTGCTGATTATAAAGCTTCTCATCAAATGGTTTTTGGTAATATGGCCTATGAAGAAGGTGGAAAAACAAAAGATAATCACCACATGGAACTACTAACATATAACTATGATAAAACAACGCCTATTACAAAAGATGAACAAGAAGCATTTATTATAGGGGAAGACATCAAAGATAAAGTAAACAATAGCTATCAAGTCTTTGATAAAGATACAGGGATTATAAGACCAATCGAATATAAGGATTTTGTTATTTTGTTAGACAAAAGTAAAAACTTCGAGTTATATAAAAAAATATTTGAATATTTAGGAATACCACTCTCTATTTTAAAAGAAGAGTCACTAAGTAAAGATAACGATATTTTAGTAATTAAAAACTTATTAAATTTAATCGTAAGAATAAAAAGGAAAAATGATTTTGATAGCCTAAAATATAGCTTTGTATCTATTGCCAGAAGTTATCTATTTGAGCTATCAGATGAAGAAATATATGATGCCTTAGTAAAAGACAAAATAAAAGACACAAAACCATATATAATATGTGAAGAATTAAGTCATCTATTAGATGATACATCCCCAACTGAATTTTTCTTGCAAGTAATAAAAAGGGTAGAGTATGAAGAACATTTATTAAAAATAGGAAATGTGACTTCCTTTCAAGTTCGATTAGAATATATTTATAATTTAATTGGAAGCCTAGAAGAAAGTGGTTACACCATAGAAGATATTATTACTCATTTAGATGCAATTTTTGAGAGCGGACAAGACTTGAAATTTAATGTGAATACAGATAACAGTAATAGTTGCAAAATCATGACGATTCACAAATCGAAAGGTTTAGAGTTCCCAATTTGTTATTTTGCCGGATTTGCTTCTAAATTCAACCTAAGAGATTTAAAGGAAAAAATTCTTTTTGATAATACTTACGGGATTATTCTACCAGTAGTAACAGACTTCTATAAAGATACGATTTTAAAAACTTTAGTAAAAGAAAAAACAAAACAAGAGGAAGTATCAGAAAAAATAAGACTTTTCTATGTAGCGTTAACAAGAGCCAAAGAGAAAATGATTATGGTAACAGAAAAAATAGAAGAGGAAACAGAACATAGGGGACTAGTAAGTAGTGCTATTCGTAGTAAATACAATTCATTTTTATCAATTATAAAAAGTATCTACTCCTCTCTTTTACCATATGAAAAAGAAGTAAATATAACTCCTTCCAAAGACTACTTACTATCAAAAAACAAGACAAAGGAAGAAGAATTAACACTTGAAACAGACGATTTAAAAGTAGAAGAATTGGAAATAGAAAAAATAGCAATAGAACATACAAGATATTCTAAAGATATTCTTCATTTATCGACCAAAGAAGAAGTAGAAAAAATGGAATTTGGTACTAAAGTACATCAAGTATTAGAACAACTAGATTTTAAACATCCGAATCTAATAGGACTAAGTGATAGGATTAAAGAAAAAATAGAAGCGTTTTTAAAAAGTAAATTAGTAACAGAAAATTTAGACGGAACATTCTATCCAGAATATGAATTTATTGATACAAAAGAAAATACCCATGGTATTATAGACCTAGTAATAGAGAAAAAAGATAAGATGATGGTTATTGATTATAAACTAAAGAATATAGATGATGAAAATTATGATAAACAATTAAATGGTTATAGAGAATTTTTAAGAAAGAAAACCAACAAAGAAGTAGAATGTTATCTATATTCTATTATTGATGAAAATTATCGCGAAGTAAAAGAACAGTAAATTTACTATTACTGTTCTTTTTCTAATTCTTTATTTTTCTTTTACAAATCTTTTAAGAAGTAATACAAGTAACGTCTGGATATAAGGAATAATAATACAAATAGCGACTGTAGCAACGAAAAATAAAAATAAAAGTGCTTGACCTAACGCCTCAGCAAAATCATCAGGAATAGAAAAACTATCGTAAATAAGACTCATGATACAACAACATCCAAAAAATAGAAAAATAGCAAGGGAAGGTAAGATAATAGCATAATATAAAATCTTTAATATTCGTTTATCTAATCGATTTCCAATTTTAATAAAAGTTTTACTAATAAGAGCACTAGGAAAGCTAACAATAAAAACAATTAAGGAAAATATAAATGCTACTATTGTCCAGGAAGAATCTTCATGAATAAACATAATTTTAAATATAATAAAAGTAATAATAACAAGTATTACCCTTGAAATCATATAAATCTTTTTCATTTTTTTATTCTCCATAGTATGCCTCCTGTACTATTGAATATCCATATCTTTCACAAACTCTTTATTTCGTTCAGTCATTCGAGAATACATTTCTTCACCAAGTAATTGTTTTAAATATTCTTGTCTTACGGGATCACATTCAAAATCCTCATAAGAATTCAGAGTAACAATAGCTTCACTATTTTGTAGCCTTGAATAACTAATATAATAGGTATGCTTTTCCTGAATTTGAAAAAGTAAATCACCTTTAGTAATTTCTTCTTCTAAGTACCAAGTTGGTTCTTCTTCATAGCATTCAGTAAAGGGCTTGACATAAGCAAGATAAATTCCAAACTTATCAGGCTGATGAAGTTGATAAACAAGTTCATTTTTATATCTAGAATTGTATTGATCAATGTAATAACACTGACCATCTCTAGTTTCTTTCTTTAAAAGAGTAGTAACTCCAAAAATCAAGGCGGCCTCATCAGAAATTTCAGAAAATGGATCATAATCAATTCCATCCAACAAACGAACTCTTTTAGAACTTTCTAAATATTCTGGAGTTGCGACAATAACACCAAAATAATAATCGTGAATATCAAGTGTTTGCCTCATAATATCGCCTCTTTTCTATCTATGATACAACAGAACCAATCTCTTCTCCAAGTAAAAGTTTGCGTAAATTTCCAGGTTTATGAATATTAAAAACTAAAATTGGTATTTCTTCTTCCATACATAAACTAATCGCAGTGGAATCCATGACTTTAAGTTTTTTATTTAAAACATCTAAATACGTGGTATGAGGAATAAATTCTGCATCTTCAAATTGCTTTGGATCTTTATTGTAAATTCCATCAACATTAGTCGCTTTAATAAGAGCATCGGCCTTAATCTCTGCTGCTCTAAGTGCTGCTGCCGTATCGGTAGAAAAGAAAGGACTACCAGTACCACAACCAAAAATAGTAATTCTTCCTTTTTCTAAATGCCGAATAGCTCTATCTTTAATATAAAATTCCGCAACTTGTCTCATTTCAATTCCTGTTTGTACGCGGACATCCTGTCCAATTTGTTTAAAAGCATCTCCCAAAGCCAAGGCATTCATCGTAGTAGCAAGCATACCGATATAGTCACTAGTTGCTCGATCCATATACGGATTTGCTTTTCCTCTCCAAAAATTACCTCCACCAACAACAATAGCAATCTCAATTCCATTTTCTGCACATTCCTTAATCTCTTTAGCAAAACATAATACCTCATCAAAATCAATTCCAGAATCCTTTGAGCCAGCCAAAGCTTCTCCACTAAATTTTAATAATACACGCTTATATTTCAAAATCTCATCTCCCTTTAACAATAGTGTAGCATAAGAATGATAAGAAATATTGCAAAAAATAAAAATATGTAGTAAAGTAAACAACACGGGAAAGGAGATTCTTATGGAAATAAAAACAATAAATCTAACAGCAGTAACAGAATCAGAACTATTAACAGTAATAAAAAATAATTGTCAAGTATCAAGGGAAATGCAATCACAAATGGATATGCTTGCAAAATATGAGTTAGCGCAATTAGATCAAAGAGGACCTAAAAAAGCAGAAAACGAGGCAGAATTAGTGGAACAGATTATGACAAATGATGAATCTAGAAATGATTTAATACCTTATATTGCAACATTTAATGCCATAGAAGAAAAAGAAGAATTTTTAAAAACAGCAAAACAAACAATGCCTACTATTGATTTTGCAAGACTAGTAGCACAGTTACAACTACAAACAATAAGTAACTTACAAGAATTAAAAAAGATGGAAGAAGAATGCAATTCCATAGAAGATTTACATGAATTGCAACAAGATATACCGATAGAATATGAAAGGCTACAATTAATCACAAAAACCATAAAAGAAGAAGTACCAAGACGTATTTTATATAAAGTAATAGGGGGAGAGACTAAATAATGACATTAATAGAAACAATGATGCTAGCAGAAATAAGAAAGTTGGTAGAAATAGAACAAGAAAAATTAGAACAAGAATTATCTATTAAAAATGAAGAATTAAAAAAATATGTTGACTTCTTTACAGAATATAATCTAAATGATGTAAGAAATTATGATAAAATGGATACAAGTCGTTTCCTTATATTATATTTACATAGTGTAAATCCTAACAAATGGTCGATAGAAGAATTAGAAACAATTACAGAGAAAAACAAAAAATTTTTTCAAGAATCAGATTACCTTATTTTTAGAAAGGTAATTGATTTCGCAAGCGATATTATAGCAGCAGGAGTAGCTGATAACCTAAGAGAATTAAATAGAGAACCAAGAAAAGCGCATAGACCAGTTTTTGTTTTCAACAAAATAGAATATAATGCAAAAAAAGCTTTAGACAATCTCAAAAAAGATGGATGTGATCTAGAAAGCTTAATTGATTTACTAGAAAAAGAAGATGAAGATTTGGATCATGCCCTTAGTCTAGTGAGTATGTTTAAAGAGTTTAAAGTAATTAAAGAAGATATAAAAGAGCAAATGTTAAAATTTGCAGAAGAAAATAATCTATCACCAAGTGATAGAGTTTATCAGAAAACAGAAGACAAGTATATAAATTCATCTATTAAAAAAGAAGTATTTAAATTGTTTGAGGTAATGCAAAGATATTATAAAAGACTATTAAGTACAGAAAAAACAAGACAACAACAAGCAAAAAAAGCTTTAAAGAATTACCAACAATTTGAAAATTTATTTGCAAAAGCAATAAAGAATAAAGAAATAACAAATTATGAAGAGATAATAGAATCTATTGCAAGTCCGCAGTTGCGTTTAGAAGTGCTAAAGTTTATTTATAAACATAACTTACAGTATCAACAACAGTTATATACTACTTACCAAAGTATATTTGATGACAATACGATGCCTTATAAAGAGTTCTTATCAAGACATAACCTATCTATCAAAAACTTAGAAGCTTTAATGACAAAATCTATCGAAGAATTAGAGAAAATGTTAGGAGAAATAAGCACATTAAATGTTGAAAGTAACGAGCAAATTCTAGAAGGGTCTAACTTGGCAAGGATAAGAAGGCTAAAAGAATTAATGAAACAAGGAATAATTACAGAGGAGTTCTTAAACAAGAACAGTTCTCTATTCCAAATAGAACAACCAGAGTATCAGAATTTAACAGCAAATTTAGCATTCTTAAAAGACAAAAGATTAACTCCACTAACAATAGGAAAACATAGAGAAGTATTATTAATACCTGCAAAAACATTATCTGAAAACTATCACACTTTAGAAGATTATGGATTTCCTATAGAATGGGATAAAATAGAAAGTGCTAACTTTTTAGAATCTAGTGACTTAGAAGAAAAAATCGACAAGTTATTAGAATTAGGATATGAAAACATATTAGAAACGAATTTAGAATTATTAAATTATAGTAAAAGAAAACTAGAAAGACTAGAAAAATTAAAAATATTAAGTTTTCCTCTACCAGAGACGGTAGAAGAATTAAATTTTGTCCTTTCATCAAAACACTGTATCATAGATAATCAAGAATTAATTGACGATATGCCATCACATATTTCTACTGGACCAAAAAGACATATAAGATCAGAATTAGAAGAAAGTTTACAAGGATTAGAATATACAAAAAGAACATACAAAGTAGGAGATAATATTTTTTCAAAACCAAAAACGTTAAGAAATTTATCATCAGAAGAAGAAATAACACCAATGGTAGTGTTCAAAAGTATGGTATCAGGAACTAGACTTTCACCCATAGAAACAGAGATAGTAAAAAAATCTTTACAAGGGTATAATTATAAAAAATAGTAGAAGAAATCTATAACAAGATTTCTTTTTTATGACATAAAATAAACAATTGAAAAAAGGACGTTATTATGTTATAATATACGCGTTAAAAGGGGGATGTCATATGTCAGATACATCGTTTGAAACAGTAGATTTAGAAAAAATAACAGAAGATAAACTATTAAAAATATTAGATGAAAATAGAAAAAAAGCACTTGGATTAAATCAGAAATTAAAAGAATTACAAGAAACTCCAAAAAAACCAGAAACTTTAACTCCACCTTCATCAGTAGAAAAGACCGTTCAAGAAGAAAACACCTTCGAGAACGAAATTGACTTTTATTTAAATAATTTAAATAGTATTACACAAAATATGTCTGAAGAAGATATAATGCATTTATTACCACCAAGAAGAAAAGCCAATTATCAAGAAATTATATTACGTCTGAAATTAGAATGCATGAAAAGCTTACGTGAATTAAGAGAATTTATGGAAAAAGAAGATTCTCTAAAGTCAGAAGATTTAGATTCTATTCAAATGGGAGTAGAGTTAGAGAGAAAAAAACTAGAAACCATAAACCAGTTATTGTTATTACAACCAATAGAAAAAGAAGAAAGTTCAATAAAAAATCATTTTGTTTTTGTACCAACATCAGGGGGGAATATTCGTGTACTAGATGAAATTGATAATATTCCTACAGAGTTTTACACTAGTTTTATGACCTTATTTCAATCCATTCAGGATGGAACATTCAAAGGCGTAAAAAGATTCACTAGTAATGTAAAAATAGCTGGAATCAGCGAAGTAAGAGATGTAGCTAATCAAACAAGAGTTGTTTTTGATAGAATTGGTCCAGATACTTATGCAATTATTACAGCATTTACTAAAAATGTAATGCAAAGTCATGGCTACAATGAACAATTAGAAAGAAAAATAGGAAATTATAGATCTTGGTTACCAAGGATAAAAGAAAATTTGAAAAATCCAGAGTTCTTAAAAGAACAAGAATTATATGAACAAGAATTATGGAATAAATTAAATAGTTCTGAAAAAGGACAAATGGGGGGATTAAGATGCAAAAAGAAATAATAAATGCGATAAAAGAAGAACAATCCCATCTAAAAAAAGCCTTAACAGAAGAAAATCCAGAACTTACTTTTTTTGAAGAATTCTTAAGAAAAATCGATTTTGCTAATATTAATACTTATAATAATATCAGTATAGAAGAACTAATAATGGCTTATGTAAAAAGTAGAGATGACAGCCTATCTTTAGAAAAAATTAAAGAAATAGCAGATAATATAGTTCCTATCTTTGAAAAATGCACCTCAGGAGAAATTCATGCGCTACTTCAATTAATAGATGATTTCGCAACAGCAGACAATTACGAAGAAATAATGGAAGCTTTGTATAGTGAATATAGAACAGAGGTGTTAGAAGAGTTTATTGAAGATTGTAGTGGGATAGAAGAACAGGACTATGTACTACCTGCGGCTAGAATCATGGAAGAAAATGAAAAAATAATAGAATTTATTGAAACATTCCACGAAAATCCAGATGTCTGGGGATATACACTTTTGCTAGTGTGTACTTTTTATCAAATCAAAGAACAGATGCAATCATTACAGGAAAATAATCAAAAAAGATCGATGTTATTTCCTATGGTTCCGAAAGATACTCTAGAAGAAAGCTATGATGTTTCGGCTATTAAAAATGTTGCTAAAACGATACCAAGATACTTAAATAAGTTAAGAAAGAAGCAAAAAGAAAATAAAAGAGAACTTGAAAAAGAAGTAGAAGCTTATAATAAAATTCTGGATGTTTTAAAATCTCCTATAGAAGAGATTACAAACTATAGAGTATATATAGCTGGACTTAGCAATCCAAAATTGCGCCTAGAAATATTAAAAGAAATTTATCGAAGAAATCAACGATATTATGAAGAAGTAGAAAAAAGATATAATGACCAAGTAGAAAAAAGTGAAGTGGGATATGAGACTTTATGTCAAAAATACAAGTTATCAAATATCAATATAGAAAAAATAATGAATAGATATTCTTATAAAGAATTAGAAGGAATATTATCGACACTAAAAGAAATTGGGATTCAAGACTTAGCAACAGCAATTGAAGATACTTCCCTTGAGACAGTAAGAGAAATTGTTGGTTTATTAGATAAAAAAATTATCAGTATAGATGTTATAAAAGCAACACCTGATATTTGGAATACAAAAAAAGCTTATCCTAAAAGAATTAGTGACAATGTTCAACGAATCAAACAGATTACTGGATCAGATGAATTATATAAAACAAGAAGTTGGGTAACTTTAATAGAAAGTTCTATTTTGGAAAAGAATTTAAATATATTAAGACAATATAATTTGTTAGGTCAATTGCATACTACAACAAACTACCAATTCCTACAACAACAGTCTTTAGAAGAAAAAATAGACTTAGTATTAGAGCTAGGAAGGGAAAATGAACTAACCCATAATTTAGGATTATTAAATTATGAGAGTACTCGTTGGCAACGTTTACGAATACTAGAAATGCTAAATATTCCAGTCGATGAAGAGATGCTTGATGGAACACTTCATACAGATCATTTCCTAGTTCCAGACGAAAAAGTAAATGAATATTTAGATATCGTCCCATTGCCAAAAGAAATTAGTCTAAATCCAGAAGAGATTATGGAAAGTAGTAGGACATATATCTATAGAGGAATTCCGTTCTCTAAAAATAAAGTAAGAAGAAATTTATCTCTTCTAGGAAAAGAAAATCCAGATTACCTAGAAGTTTTAACAACAGGAAGACAATTTAGTCAAAAAGAAGTAGCTATAATGAAAGAAAATTATATGAAATAGTGATATATTTTGCAAGTCAAGTTGACAGTGCAAACGAGATATGATATACTCTAACTGTTTGACGCCTCATGCTCAAACCGCATTGAAAAGGTAAAAACAAGTATTCTTGTACCTTAAGAGCGAGTCTTAAGTTAAAAAAAGGAGGTATATGAATGAACGCTGTAATTAAAGTTGGAGGAAAACAATATTACGTAACAGAAGGTTCTGAAATTTTCGTTGAAAAATTAAATGCTAATGCTGGTGATGTTGTTAAATTCGACCAAGTATTAATGCTTGATAGTAAAATAGGAAGTCCTTATCTTACTAATGTTACTGTAGAAGGTAAAGTTATCAAAAACGGTAAACAAAAGAAAATTACTGTCTTCAAATATAAATCAAAAGACAGATCTAACCGTAAGAAACAAGGACATAGACAACCTTATACAAAAATTCAAATTACTAAAATCAATGGTTAATTATGATTCAAGTAAAAGTAGAAAAAGCTCATGCTAAATACAAAAAGATTACTGTTTTAGGTCATGCTCTATATGATGACTATGGAAAAGATATTGTTTGTGCAGCAACAAGCAGTATTGTTACAACTACGGTCAATGGTATTTTAGCATTAGATAAAGGGAGTCTAAGTTATATGATTAGTAAAAAGGGTTTAACTATAAATATAAAAAATGAAGATAGTACAACTCAAATACTAATAGGAAATATGGTTAGTCTTTTAAAAGAGTTGGAGAAAAATTATCCAGCGAATATTGAAGTAAAGTAAGGAGGAGAATTATGGAATTTTTGAAGTTAAATATCCAGTTATTTGCTCACCACAAAGGTCAAGGTTCTACATCTAACGGACGTGATTCTGCAGGACGTAGACTTGGAGCAAAAGCTGC
>CALVYF010000012.1 GCA_944372055.1 uncultured Bacilli bacterium
AGTCAAAAAGATATTTTTACAAAAGAAGAAAGATTAAAAATATTTCAAATGATGAAAGAAGAATTTAATATTAATGGAATTAATAATACCTAGTTGGTCAATTCATCTAGCAATTGCTAAAAAGTTAATAAAAATTGAAACTTAGGCAAAGATTTATTCTATTATGGAAATTTAATCCCTAATGTAGATAAAAATACTCCAATTAAAAGAGATAGAGCACATGATTATAATAATAATTTGCCATTTCTGAGTTGACCAAAAGAGTCCGAGTGTGAGTTAAGAGAAATGTTTTGGGAAACGTATAATGAACCAGGATCTATGCACGATAATCAAAAAGGAAAGGAAACTTACGCAGATAATACGGTTTTCCACCACTAAATCTATCTGGAATACGCCGATAGAAAAAGCATTAAATTTAATAATAAATATTTAAAATTATAAAACTGGCGTTATAATTTAATTAGTGACTGATTTTATATATCAATTATCTTTAGTAAAAGTTACAAATAACTTTACTAGCGATATCTAATCGATAGGGAATTGGATTTTTTAGTATTAAATAAATATTAACCAGAATTGCCATCTGTTTTTTGTACTAAATTTTTGATAATTTAGGAATATACTTGCAAATTGACATAATCACCTAGCATGTGTAAAAAGACCTGTTCTTTTAAATTATATATAGTAATTAAAATATAAAAAAGTAATGCAATAGCATAAGTTTATCTTTGGAGGTGTAATAATGACTAAATTAGAATGGAATCTGCAAGAGATATTTGCTAATAATCAATCATTTTATGATGAGATAAATAATGTAAAACAATTACTAAAAAATATTAAAAAGTATGAAAGTGTTGAATTGGATTCTAATTTGTTACTAATCTTGCTAGATAAGAAATGGAAAATAAAAGAAATAAGTAATAATATTTTGATTTATGGATCATTAATGTATTACAAAAATGTTACTGATGATGAATGTATTAAATTAAAAAGGGTGGCAGAAACATTTAATAACGAAGTAAATACTGCATTAAAATTCATTGATAGAAAAATATTAGATTTAGGATTTGAAAAAGTTTCTAAGTTTATTGTTGAAAACCCTAAATTAGAAATTTATAAATTATCGTTAAATAATTTATTTAGACTTGAGAAGCATATACAATCCGTGACAATAAATCAAAAAATAAAAGAAAATAACAATATAATAAATGAACAATTAAGTATATATGATAATTTACTTAGAGATATTGAATATGGGAGTATAAATGTAGGCGGAAAAGAAGTTAAAATAACATCATCTAATTTTGCAAAGTATATTTCATCTAGAGACCGGGATACGAGACATCAAACATATTATGTTGTTAATACCGCTTTTCAAAAAGAAAAAGATAATTTTTCAAATTTGTTAAATAAAATTTATGGATGTAGAATAGAAAATTCTATTTTAGGAAAATACAATTCTGTTTTAGAAAAAATATTATTTGAAGAAAATATTAATCCTCAAATTATAAATAAATTAATCAAATCAGTAAATAAGAATTTAAATCTTATTCGAAAATATATAAAAATGAAATCGGATTTACTTGGAATAAAGAAGCCTCACTTATATGATATTGGAGCTCCATTAGATAACAATTTAAAAATTAAATATTCATTAAAAGAAGCAAAAGAGATAATTTTAAAAGCATTAAAACCATTAGGTCAAGAATATATTGAAGTTGTAAAAATATTATTTGATGGTCACATAGATGCTGAGTTAAATGAAAACAAATACCAATCGCTAACTTTTTCTTGGCATACGTATTCTTTTATGAATTTTAGAGGAGCATATGTCGATTTGAAAAATATGATTCACGAAATAGGGCATATCGTTAATTACTATTTATCAAAACAAGAACAGCCATTTATATATGAAGATAGTACAATATTTGTTGGAGAGACAGCTTCTATCGTAAATGAAATTTTATTAAATAGATACTTGTATAAAAATGCGAATACAGAAGAAGAAAAAATCTTTTATTTAAGTAAAGAAATAGAAAATTATATTTCCTCAGTATTTAAACAAACAATGTATACTGAATTTGAAAATGATTTGTATAAAATCAAGACGAGTTCTGAACTAACCTCTGAGATTTTGTGTGAAAGATACATCACCATTTTAAAGAGATACTATGGTACTCATATAGTTTATGATCAAATAGCGAATGTCGAATGGACTAGATTAGGGCATTTATATAGATGGAGTTATTATCCGTATAAATATGCAACAGGATTATTAATAGCAAGTGTTGTTGTAAATTCTTTAGTTGATAGGAAATCTTTATCAAAAGAAGATTATATTAAATTTTTATCAGCAGGAAGTAGTCAATATTCATTAGAGCTATTAAAAATACTTAATATTGATCTAGTAAATACTAATATAATAGAATCAGGATTTCATGTAATGACAGAAGACCTAAAAGAATTGCAAAACATTTTATCTTTAAGCAAAAAATGATTTACCCCAAAATATAATATCGTTAGTTAATAGTTATTACTAATCATTTTGTTTGCCTAGAAAGTTGTTTTAATTTTTCTTTAGGGCACGATAATAACTTCTGCTCGAAAAGCATGAATTTTTGATACAAGAATCAATCAGCAACGGTTGATTTTTTCGTTTATAGTAAAAAACCATCTCTAAACAAATATACATAAAAATATGTAAACAAAAAAATTACCCCTTGTCATTTAAATAAAAAAACGATACAATAAATATGACATAGTAGGAAAGGGAGCATAAGTTAGAGTGATGTACTAGAAAATAAAAAAACAAGTGGTGATAAGAAATGGCAATAAATACTGTAAATGTAGAAGCACAAAAAGTCTATCGAAAAAAACTTTTTTCTAGACTAATTAAAATAGCAGTTCTACTATTGATAATAATATTATCCATTGTTTATTTATTTTTGTATATCGTCTACGATGGTGGAAGATTTACTGTAACTCTGGATAAAAATCTGTCAAATAGAAAGAACATATTTTTATCAGAAAATGGTAAATTAAAATCAAAGACAAGGCAGTTGTCCGCTGATACCATAGATTATATGGATAATATTTCTATAAAATGGCTTCCTGAAAATATTGATAAAGAAGCAACTGGTGCCCATAACGGCGACAACTATATTGCTTATACATTCTATGTTGTAAATGCAGGAGAAGAAAAAGTCCATTATTGGTACGAAGTGGATATTGATGATACTGTAAGAAATGTAGATGAAGCAATTAGAATAATGATTTATCGTAATGGTAAACCTACAGTCTATGCAAAAAAGAATAAGGTTACCAAGAAAAAGGAACCGGGTACAAAGAAATTTGTAACCAAAGATATTGCGGTACTAGAGCAAAGAAAAAATATGAAACCTGGTACCAAAGACCGCTATACCATCGTAGTATGGATAGAGGGAGATGATCCAGAGTGTAAAAATGATTTACTTGGTGGAGAAATCAAAATGCACATGGACATTACAGAAGAACATATAGCTTAATAAGGAGTGTAAAGAATGAAAAAAGAGGAAAGAAACAAAAAGAAAAGAAGAAAAATATTTTTATCATTATTACTAATTTTATTTGTTGGCGTTATCCTAACTGCATCAACTTATACATGGTTCACTGCCAACAGACAAGTAACTGTTGAAAACCTAGATGTTAACGTATCAACATCTGCAGGTCTACAAATTTCAGTTGACGCTATGGACTGGAAAACAGTTGTTACAAAAGAAGATATTATTGGTGCAATTACTACTTATAAAACAGCAAAGAATCAAGTACCAGCTGGACAAGTTAACCCTGTTTCAACTGCTGGAACAGTAGATGCTGGAACTGGATTCATCAATATGTATAAAGGTTCATTAGCTGATGAAGATACAGATGGTGCAGTTGAATTAACTGCAACAAAATCAACTGAAACAAATACTACTGATTCAGGAGACTTTATTGCATTCGACTTATTCTTCAATGTATCAGAAGACCAAACATTATATTTAACATCTGCTTCTCAAGTAACAGGTGGAAATGCTGATGGTGCTGGAACTGATTCAAAAATCCAATACGCATCACGTGTAGCTATGTTACCACAAGGACATGTTACAGATGTATCACAATCATCAACAATCCAAGCATCTAAAGCAGCAGATGAAACTGGCTTAGTAATCTGGGAACCAAATGCAGATATCCATACAGCAACAGGTGTTACTAATGCAGCATTATATGGAAAGACTGTAACTGCAGCAGCAGGAAACGCTCCAGTAGAATACTATGGATTAATTAATACAATCAATACTCCAGGTGTTGATATTGATTCAACTGATGCAGGCTCATTCAAAAAAGTAGAAGCACCAGTTTTAAAAACTACAGATTCTACAGGAATTCCTGAAGATCAATATCTTCAAGTATTATCACTTGAAAGAGGTGTTACTAAAGTAAGATTCTACATGTGGGTAGAAGGACAAGACGTTGACTGTGAAGATTATGCATCAGGTGGAGATCTAAACTTTAACTTAGTATTTAGTATTGATCCTCAAGCTAATGCCTAATAGATAAATATAATATGATCAAGTTGTTGGTCATGAAAATAAAGAGGCCTTCCTAAAGAAGGCCTTTTAAAATATAGGAGGGTTTATGGAACAAGCACAAGAGTTATTAAAACTTTATGGAGAAATAGAAAAACATTTAGAATATTTAGAGGATAATAAAATAAGTGAAGAAGAGGAAGAAAATAATGAATAGTGAGTTACAAGAAAAAATCAGAAAAGAAATAGAAATAAATGTTAATCACATTGATAATTTTCCTCTAGAAACAAACGATGGCACCAAAAGAATGAAAGAAAAATTCCATAAAAATGCTGTCAAAGAAAGAAATCTCTATATTGAAAAAGAAATACCTAAATTTAAGGAATATCAAAGACAAGTCTTTGAACAATTAGATAGTTATAAAAGATCTATTTTTCCAGTTGATAAAAAAGAAGAATATGAACAAGAAAATAAAAACATGCTCGAACTACTTAGAATAGTACCATTTACTAAAAAAGAAGTAGCCTTAGAAATAAAACTTGAAATAGCTCATATTTTCTATCAATTATCTAAAGAAACAGAATCATCTTTAGATGTTATAAATAATAGTATAGTAGAATTTTTAAATATATTTCAAAAAGCTGGAATTACTCTAACACTAGAAGACTTTACTTATAGTCCTTTTGTTAATACTTATATGAAAGCACTGATAGAAAACAAAGATAGTGATAATTTTGATGATGTAATGCAAGATACTTTTAAAGAAGTATACTGGGAATGTCCTGAACTAATTATGCATATCAAACATAATTTAAAAAGTATTGTTACCAAGTATTATCAAAAATTATCTGAATATAGTCTTACGTTAGAAAAAGAACTTCTAGATAGTGTATCGCTTACTAAAGAAAATATTGAAGCATCTTATCAAGAAAGAGAACATAACTTGGAAGATAGAATGGATAAAGATGAGTTTACTAATCTTCAAAAATTCTTAGGAAAATCACGTAATATTGATGACTATACTGTAGGAGCACCTCTTCGAAGTAAAAGTTTTAATCAATTAGTTATTAAAGATACTTATGGTGAATTAACAGAAGAAGAACAAAAAGATTTCGATATGGAAACAATCAATCTTAATCGTGATTTAGTTGTCTTAAAAGAGTATTACAACTATGAAAGTATTATTAAAGACATGATTAGTCGTTTCAAGAAAAAAGAAGAATCTAAGACAAAGTATGAAACGAAACAAAAAGAAGTATTAGCTGAAGAGAAAAATCGTGAAAAATTATATAAAGAATATCTTAGAGCAACAGGAATTGGTTTTCTAGCAAGACCTAATCCTACTAAAATAACAACTTTAAAAACAAAAATAAAAGAACAAATTAATAAACTAGATGCTCTATATAAGGAATTAGATGAACTAGAAATTGATGTTAATATTGCCAAATATTTAACTGAAGGAAGTAGTGTCTATGACTTCCTTGTAACAAGTTTAAGTTCATACTCTTATATTGAAAAAACATTAGTAGAAAAGTTCCAAGATATTGATGTAGATTTTAATTTAAGAAATTATGTTAGACGTTATATGAAATTTGTCTTTAATCCTAATGTTGAATTTCTACATAAAATAACTGCAACTCTAGATTATGATATTGCTAAAGTTGTCTCTGAAAAATATGCTCTTTTAGGTATCAACATTACACAAGAAGAAATAGGACCAGATACAATTGATACAGCTATCACAACAGTAGAAATAGTAGCATTAATAAATAATATAAAGAACTCTAATATGTCAATTGAAGAAATGAAATTAATTTGTGATATTGATAAAATTGATTATACTCCAGAAGAAATTTTATAAAATTAAATTGTACAATCATTTGTACAATTTTTATTTACAATTTTTCTTATAACTATTTTAAAAGAAAAAAATACATGATATAATAAATTGTAAAAGAATAAAGATGGCGTGGTGAAAAAGATGAGTACAGCAAAAAAAATAATGAAATCTTTTGGCTATTTATTTGTTGGTATGCTTGTAGCTTTATGTGTATATACGTTCATTGTCACTGATGTCTTAAAAAAAGATTATGCTAATGTCTTTGGATATACATATTTTGTAGTCGCAACAGGTTCTATGTCTGGAACGATAGAAGTAAATGATGTTGTTATTGTAAAAATAGGAGAAGAAGCAAATATCAATGACATTATTACTTATAAAACAGAAGAAGGAGAGTTTATTACTCACCGTGTTGTTAAAAAAATTGGAGATCAATTAATCACTCAAGGTGATGTCAACAATACTGAGGATGAACCAATATCTAAAGATGATATTGTAGGACAAGTAAAAATGGTTATCTCACCAAGTTTTGTTTTAAAACTAATTGCTGTGTTATTAATTATATTTATCTTACTTGCTTTCCTAAACTTTGATAAAATCTTTAAAAAGATAATTGTTGGTGAAGAAAATATACCAAAGAAAAAAGAAGGTGGAAGAGTACCAGAAGAACTATTTTCCACAGCACCTGTTAAAAAAGAAGAAAAATCAACAGGAAATACTGTAAATATACCAATTAGTGAAGTATTAAAGATTCAAAAAGATCAAGAACAAGAAGAAATAGAAGATGAAATTGAAATATTAGAAGTAGAAGATATTATTGATATTGATGATAATAATATTGTTAGAAAAGAAAGAAATTCAGCTAAAGAAAAAGAAAAAGAACTACTAGAACAAGTCTTAAACCTTCTAAGAATAAAAAATGATACTTTAACCATTACTAAAATGAATAAAAGATGGTTAACCAAATATCAATATATCTATAAAATAGCTCAAATATTAACAGTTGGAGATACTAAAGAATTAGAAGAAACAATTCTTCATCCAACATTTAAAGAAATATATGACTATGATTTAGATAAAGCAGGATTATATGAAAACCTAAGAAATAAAATATATGAAATGCCTATTTATGTATTCTTAAGAATATTGACTTTTGCTATTTTATATAATGATCAAACATTCTTTGATGGAGTTTATAAAATATTAAAATATAAAGTTCAAATCGATAGCAAAAATCATTTCAAGGAAATTAAAAAGAATGACACCTATGCTAAAAAACAAATAAAATCACTAATTACCTTTATGGAAAAAATATCAATCAAATATGATAATAAAAAAGTATTTGAATTAGATAGAATAGAACGTTTTGTAAAACTTAAGAATTATGTAAATCATTAAAAGGAGGGATAAGTGGTGAAGAATCTTGTAGTAAAGAAAACAGCAATATTTAAGATTTTCATGGTTTTTCTTGTCTTAATTGCATCTTTTTTCATCTATAATTTATTCACCGCAACCTTAACTTTAAGTGATTTAGATAATGAAATCTGGGATGGAGTAGAAGTAGCTACTTCTTTTTCTGGTGGAAATGGAACAAAAGAGAATCCCTATCAAATTAGTAATGGTAGTGAACTGGCTTACTTAAAAAAAGTAGTAGAAGAAGAAACCCTAAATAATTTAAAAGATACTTATTTTATATTAACAAAAGATATTGATTTGGGAGGACATGAATGGAGTGGAATAGGTACTCTAGAAGATAATAAAACGATTACTTTTAGTGGACACTTTAATGGTCAAGGAAATAGTATTGAAAACTTTAAATTACTTTCTCCAAAGACAGAAAAAGAACACGAATATTATTCTCTTTTTAATTTTGTAAGTGATGCAGAAATAATGAATTTAAATATTAATAATGTCGAAATAAAACCAACGATACCAAGTGATAATAACCAATTAGTAATTGGTCTATTAGCAAATGAAGTAATAGAAAATACAACTATTAAAAATATTTCTATTGATAACTATCATTTAGATTTATCAAATGTCTTAAATGTTAAGCCTTCTAAAATAGGTGGACTATTTTCTGAAGTACGAGAAAATAATACCATTGAAAACATCTATAACAACATTGAAATAACAAATAAAAACAATAATATCTTTGGAAGTATCTTTGGTAAAATGAATGGTACTAGTAAAAATATAGTAACAGAAATTACTCATACAAACTTTACTAACCAAAATATAAGTGTTGCTAAAGAGTTGATGGAAAAAGCTAAAGTCGAAAATACTTATCAAGTAGAATATGTAAATGGAAAAGTTAATGTTTTAACTGAAAATATTACAATTGAAAAAATATTAGAAAACTTTAATAATAACACTGAAAAACCATATCAATGGATGATAAAAGAAGGCAGATTAATAATTGTAAAAGAAACTATCCAAGCATTTAGTACTACAAGTGAAGATATACCTGCATACTTTAACTTTGGACGTAGTGCAGCTATTACTTTACATGAAACAGGTATTGAAGGAGATACTGTTTATATAAATGATTTAGATAGTGACTATAATTATTATAAAGGTCTAAACTATACTTCATCACAAACAGGTACACTTCCTACAGGAGTAAATCAAAATATTTATAATGATACAACTCTAGCTAAAGTATATATTCAATATAATGCCTCAGACATTAGTGATTCTACTATGACTGGTTATATTAGTTTAGATGAACAACAAAGTAAAATGAATTACTATAAATATTATCCAATTGAAAATGGTTATGTAAATATTCCTTTAATTGATAATCCTTATGCTGATCATCCAAATGATAAAGCATTTAATGGTTGGATAACTGATTATCCTGGCGTTACAATCAGTTTTGATGAAGAAACATATACAAGGTATGCTAAAGTACCTGTAAATAGTGATAATACTATAAATATAACTTTTTATGCTTCTTGGATAAAAGCAAATTCTTATATTATGAGTTCAAGTAGTTGGCAAAGTGCTTTTAATGCTATGCATGACCAATCAATGAGACCAATTAAAGATACACGCTATGAAGTAACAGCTGATGTTACCCAGTATTATGTCTATAGAACTGTTGGTATGTTTTCCTCTTATCCATCAGGAGCTGTAAATAATAGAGGACAAAGTGAGTCAGGAACTTGTTTCTCCTTTGGTGGTTGTGATTATTATATTAAAAATACAGATCCATATAATGAAAATGAAACTTATTATGAATTAAGAAACAATAGAATGACAGAAGTTACAGATTTAGAAGCCACAGAAATAACTGAAACTATGGTACCAGAGGGTGCATCTGCTGCAGCTTTATACGAAAGTGTAAATATACCAAGATACTCATCTATCGCTGGCTATTACGACCAAAGTGGTGTTTTACAAACAAGTGGAACATGTAATAGTTATAGTGGTTGTACTTACTATAAATTACAACAATTCTATGATGATAACGGTAACGCCAATACTGTAACAACAGATAGAAACCTATACTATTTACCAACAAGAGATACGAATATCATCGTTTTAAATACGTCTGCTCAAGCATCTTGGAGTTCTGATAAACCTGTCACAATAACTGGAATCTATAATGGTAGAAATTATCATAATACTAGTAATTATATCAATATGAGTGGAAATTCTATTTCTGTATCAGCAGATACTAGAATCGAACATATACTGATTAGAAGCACAACGAGAAGACAAAGTTATGATTCATCACCTAGTAGTGGTAATGGTAATATCTATGCCAATTACAACAATTTAAAAATAGGACGTGGAATCACCCAATATAGTAACTATATCAACGCTTCAGCTATCGTTGGTGGAGGAACAGGTAGAACTAGTGTAGGAAGTTCTAGTAACCTACAAAAATATAAAGTAGAAGTAGAATCAGGTGTCTACAACAACACCTCATCAACAGACCCTACGTCAACTAGAACAATCTATGTTGATGGCTGGATGATATATGGTAGTGATTATGATAGAGTAACAAAAAATAATGATAACTTAGACATTGTTTATGCTGCCTGTGGTAGCTGGTCAAATACCATTTATTCTGACTCTACCCAAACAGGTGTTGCTCTACATATGGTTGTAAAAAGTGGTAGCTTTGGAACAAATGAATATGACTATGCCGCTGGAATTTATGTTGGTGGACGAAATGATGGAGACTACTACGCTGCAAGAGAAGCAATCATCGAAGGTGGAGATATTTATAACTTACTTGGTGGACCACTTACAGCGAGCAATAGAGAAAATATTAACGATACCTATATTAACATCAAAGGTGGAACAATCGATATGGTTATCGGTGGAGCAGGACGTTCTGAAACATTTGGTAACAGAATTATCAATATGACCGGTGGAACAGTTAACTACGGAGTCTTTGGAGGAAGTAATGGTATCGAGGGTAGTGACTCAACTTCAAACTCTAAAGGAACATTAACTGGTAGTACTTTCCTATATATTGGTGGAAATGCTACCGTAGGTGATGATAATTTAATAAATAGAGGACAACAACTATATGGAGTTTCTTCTGGAAATGTCTTTGGAATTGGTAATGGTAATAGTAGTTCTACTCAAGTAGGATCAGCGAATCATTCTAATATCATAATTGATGGTAATGCCACCATAAAATCTAATGTTTATGGTGGAGGAAACTATGGCGCAACAGGACTTGTGCCATATCAAAATCAAAATGGTACCAAAGAATCAACAACGAATATTAAAATCCTTGGTGGAAACGTTTTAGGTTCCGTCTACGGTGGAGGGAACAATAACGGTTCCGGTGGAGAAGCTACCTATGATGGAGGCCGGTGGGGAAATACTTACACCACTACTGTAAACTCAACTATTAATATTGAAATGACCGGTGGAACAGTGGGCAATATCTATGGAGGTTCTAGAGTAAAAGGAACAGTCTATGGAGATAGTAACGTCACAGTTCTAGCTGGAAAAGTAACTAATAACGTCTACGGTGGAGGAGAAGGTGGCTATACTAGACAAAATAGTCCCGGTACCTATATCGAAGATAATGTAAACGTTACAATTGGAAATGAAACAGGAGGACCAACAATCTCTGGTTCCGTCTATGGTGGAAGTGCCTATGGTACAGTAAACGGTACAGGAGAAAATGAAAGAGCTAATAATAAATCAACAAACGTAACTGTAAATAATGGTGTCATTACTACTTCGGTATTTGGTGGAGGACAAGGAAATAATACATATACGCCAAAGGTTTATGGAAATGTAGTAGTAACCATCAACAATGGAAATATTGGTAATGTCTTTGGTGGAAACGATGCTGCTGGAAGTCCAAGTAATCAAGATACCGTTTATTTAAATAATGGAACAATTGGTAATGCCTTTGGAGGGGGAAATAAAACAGGACAAACAACAACCAATATTTATCTTCAAGGAGCAACAGTTACAAATAGTTTATACGGTGGCTCAAATGAATCTGGAAACGTTACTACAACCAATGTCACTATGACCAGTGGAAATGCTGGCAATGTCTTTGGTGGAAACAACCTAGGTGGAAGAACAACAACCGATAACGTCAATATATCAGGTGGAACAATTACCGGTTCTGTCTATGGCGGAGGAAATAAAGCTCCTGCCACAACAACTCTTGTAAATATTACAAATTCAAATATTGGTAATGTCTTTGGCGGTTCTAATGAAGCAAATGCTACCACAACTGATATAAAAATATCCAATGCAACAATCGGTAATCTTTATGGCGGTTCTAATACATCAGGTACTGTAGATGATGCTACGATTCATATAGCATCAGGTACAATCACTAATATTTATGGTGGAAATAACCTCGCTGGAACAACATCATATGCTAATATAACTGTAGATACAGGAGAAATTGGTAGTATCTATGGTGGAGGAAATAAAGCAACCTCTAACATCGCCTCTATTCTAATTAATAATGGTAATATAAATAATATTTTTGGTGGCGGAAATGAAGCTGGTCTAAATGAGACATCAATCGAAATATTAGAAGGTGATATTGGTAATGTATATGGTGGCTCAAATAAATCAGGAGATATTCCAACAACCAAAATATATATTGGAAAATATGAAACAAATACTTTAACTATCGATAATATCTTTGGAGGAAATAATCTTGGAGGTACGACAACCAATTCTTCTATAGATGTTGTTACCGGAGTAATTGGTAATATCTATGGAGGAGGAAACGAAGCTGTAGTAAACGTACCAAAGGTAAATGTATCTAATGCAACCGTAAATAACATTTATGGTGGAGGAAATATGGCTACGATTAATGGAGATACATCTGTTATCGTAACGAATAGTACCATTAACACTAATATTTACGGAGGAGGAAACTACGGTGAAGTCTCAGGAAGTACTAAAGTAGATATAACCTCAACGAATATATTAGGTAGTGCTTATGGAGGAGGAAATGGACAAAGTGCCATTGTTAATAAAAATACAGAAATTACTGTTGATGGTAATACTGTAATTGGTAGCACCTCATCTAAAGCACCACATCAAGGTTGTCTATTTGGTGGTGGTAACGCTGCTGCAACAGGAACAGAAGCAAGTAATAACTCAACTGCTACGGTAAATCTTGTTGGTGGACATATTTATGGAAATGTCTATGGAGGAGCGAACACTTCTGTAGTCTATGGAAAAACGGATACTAATATTGGAACAAAAGCCGTAAATAAAAATAACCTTGAAGAAACATCAATCAACATCGGTGGAACAGTCTTTGGTGGAGGAGAAGCAAATGCTGAAGGTTCAGAAAACTATGACTTCTCATTCATCTCTGTTACTGGAGCAATCGATATTGATATTGATGGCGAAGGATACCTAAATAACAATCACGACTTTATTATGTCAGGTTCGATATTTGGTTCAGGAAACGCTTCATCTTCTAGTGGAACAAGTGATATCTATATTGCTAACCTTGGAACAAGAGAAAATCCTAGTGAAAATATCTCTATCCAAAGAGCTAACAAAGTAGTAATTGATAACACCGTGATGGAACTAGAAGGAACAACTGATAGAACCAACGAATACTCAGATATTGAATATTCATTTAACCGTATAGATGAATTAAATATAAAAAATAATACAGTCTTATTACTCCAAAGAAATGCTAACTTACTACAAAATCTAAAAAGTACCGTAGATATTGATGGAGAAGAACAAAAAGCTGCTGTTATCATTAATGATGATACCAAGAAAGTAGAAAAGAATGTTGATAACCGTATCTATGTACTAGCAAACCGTAACCTTAATGTTACAACGAATGAAGCCGCAACAGAATATGGTGAAGTATCAGGAATGACCTTCTTCGGAATGTATCAAAAATATGGTAATGGTTCTTTCTCATACGGATTATATGATTATGATGTAAACTATGGAGACGCAGGGGATGCTGGTGATATTATCATTGGAGGTTCCTATGTTTTAGGACTACATAAAGTAAATCATGATATTACCGTGGATGGATTCTATAGTAACTTTATTAATGATGAATATACCGAAATATCAACAGAATATATCAATCCAACACCACCAGATTCTAACTACTATATGTGGACAATTGGTATTTCAGCAATCAATTATAACTTTGCTATGACAGCATCAAAATACTCATCACTTGGAACTTACGAATTATCTATGAGAGAGTTTTCTAGTGGAGACACTATCTTTGAAGTGATTGGATTTAACTCTGAAGGATTAACGCCAGGTGTTGGCTTAATTGATTCTAATAACGTTCCTAAAGTTGCTGATACAAAAGAAGAAGCAAATAGTCTATTAGGACTTTCTATGAAAACAGAAACCAGTGAATGGACTGCTTATGGAACAACTAAATTCTTCTCTGATGATGGAGGAAAATATACTGGAGATAAAACTTATAAAACCGATAGTCAAACCTTAGCACCATCATTAATGTTCTATCTATATCATGCAAAAAATATTTCTCTAAACCAAGAACTTGGTACTGTTGTTATCACAATGCAAGCTCTAACACCAAAGAATGAAATCGAGTATGATGTTCAATTAATTACAATTACTATTGATTTAGTAGCTAAAGAATATGATGATGGAAATGCCTATGATGCTAGTATTACATATGATAAAAAATATGAAATGCCAGCAGCGACATCTGTTAACATTACAAATCAAAGTCAGTTTACAGCATATTTCGATTTATATGCTGAAGATACATTTGAAAATATCTATGGTCGAAATAACGAAAACTATCATGCCTTAGTTACAGATTATGCTTTACCAGTTGGTACCCAAATCACAATGTTAGACTATAGTTCTCAAGATGGTGTACCAGAGTATTACTACTATAATATCGATGAAGAAGAATATAATAGAGCTGTTACCCAGTTACAAACAGATAATGAAATTACATATAGAATAAATAAATTCATTAAGATGGGTAGTACAGATGAAGATAATACCTACGATGAAAAAGCAGAAAACAATAAATATTATGATGACTCTAAAGAAAGAACTATAGAAGAATTTATCTTTATCTTTGACTTTAAAGAAACAACCACAACTGGAAATAATTTAAATAAGTATATGCGTTTTGAACTACGTAATAGTGAAGATCGTTCTGTTATAACTGTTTTAGGTATTAGACAAAACTATATGTATTTTAACTTATACGATACAACGAATATGGTTCTAGAACAAACGATAAACTTTGACAGTCCTAATATCTATCCAGATACTCTTCGTCATATTTCATATCAAACAAGAGTTTCTTATGATCAAACTGCTAATAGGGAATCTATTATTAATACCAACTATGAATCAAGTAGTATGGGACTAAATGTTACATTATATGATGCCTCTGGCAACCAAGTATCATCTTCCCAATTAACAGGATCTAGTTTCCAAATGGATGGCACATCTTACTTTGCAGATAGCGAAGGTGTATTTAGAATAAAACTAGCTGGCAAAGTATCGAACTTAAATAAAGATTTATATTTCTTGACTAATGAAGTATTACCAGCAGGAACCTATAAAATGGTCTTTAGTTTATTTGCATCATCTGATGGACTACATAATTCAACAAACCTTGGTGCTACCACACAAGAAGTGGAAATTACCGTAGTACCATCTGGAAATGCTATCAGTGTTACAAGTAATGATAAAAATAAAGTGGTAGATGGCTACACTAGATTAAATGAACAAGAAACATCTACATCAAGTTTTGAAGTAAGATTAAATGAAAACTTACAAGACCCTAATCTTCGTGTTGTAATTCAAAAAAGAAATATTGATAATAAAGATACTAGGGCATACACCGAAGTAGATTTTAATCAAATATTTAAAAATGAACTAAGTCGTCCAGAAGCATTAGGATTAACAAGTATAACTCCAGAAGAAAGATATATAAAAAATGATTTAAAAACAACAGAAAATATTAGTTTTGAATATAGTGATATTCTAACTAGTGGAACTTATAGAGTTATATTTAAACTATATGATGGTAATCAAATAATTGATGAAGACCAAGAATATATCATTATTAAAAAGTAAAATTTAAGGGAACGTATAAATATGTTCCCTTATTTATTGAAAAAGAAAAAAATTTATGATACTCTTAAATAGAATAAAATAATGAGAGGGCTGTTTATATGAAAAACTTTCTTAAAGGAATCTGGGGATTAGTTGAAGTATTAATTATCATTTATGTTATTGCTATTACAGCATGTCTTTTAGCAACAAATAAATATGGTTTTACACAATTTGGAGATACTACCTTAGTAACTATTGATGAATTTCGAAGTGCTTATTTAGAGGAAGCACAAGAAAAAGATTTATTAATTGTTAGAGGAACACCAAGTAAAATTGAAGTTGGCGATAAAATCTATTATTATGGAACAGCAGATAATAAATATACTGTTGAAACTGCACATGTAAAAGAAATCATCAACGAAGATCAAACTGCTGCTGTCTATCAATTAGATGATGAAGATGAAACAACAATTGCTTCTAATAGAGTTTTAGGTAAATACTCTGCCATCTATCATGACATTGGTGGCATACTTGATATCTTAGAATCAAAAATAGGCTTTTTATTACTAGTTATCTTACCAATACTTTTAATCTTTATGTACCAAATTTATGCTTTAATTATTGTTGTTAAATATGGTGATGAAGATATTGAAAGAGAAGAAGAAAGAAAACAAGCGAAAAAAGCTAAAAAGGAAAATAAAACATCTCCAAAAGAAAAAACAAAAAAAGAAGAAAAAGACGAAATAGAACTATTATAAAGTTCTATCTTTTTTTCTTTTTGAACAAATAAGGTTGTGTTATAATAATAATATGGGAGGGTGTGAGACAATTGCGGAAATATAAAAATATAATAATTGCTATACTAATCGTCATCACCTGTTTTCTTTATCTAAGTACTAAAACAACTTATACGGCATATGAAAGTGAAACAGAAACATCTGTTGAAGGTGAAGTAGCAGACTGGAAAATAAAAGTAAATAATACCCTAGTAACTTCAAATACTGCCCAACAAATTACAATTGATACAATTGACTGGGATGAAAATCATACTAAAGAAGGAACTATCTCACCTGGAACATCTGGTGTTATTACTATTTCCATTGATCCAACTACAACTCAGGTTGCCTTTGACTATTATTTAGAAATTATTGACCAAACTGTAGATGAAAATAAATTATTAACGATTACGAAAGTAGAAAGTTCTTCAAATATTACTAAAGAAGAAAATACTTATCACGGTACTATGACTTTACAAGATATTAAAGATAAGAAAAAAGAACAAATAAAACTTTATGCAACCTGGGATGACCATGGTGAAGATGTTACGGTAAATCCTAATGAAGATCCACAACCTAGTGATTTATTAGAAGTGAATTTTAAAGCAGCACAAAAGAAAAAATAGGAGGAGTAAAAATGGCTAAAAAACTAAAAATCTTAAATAAATTAAAAAAAGAAAATATTAAATACTTTGAATATAAAAAACGGTTTCTTATTGTTGTTATAGGTTTATTTGTACTAATTGTTTTAGCCATTCACTTATTACAAATAGCATACGCTTCCTATGAATCCCAAGCAAAATTAATTGCTGATATCAATAAAGCAATATATCTAATAGAACCATCGGGAATGAATTTTAATATAGATACTGATAAAATTGAACCATCTTCTAAACCATACATCTATAAATTTAGTATTTCTAATTTTAATACTAATAAACATAGTGAAGTAGATATTGAATATCAATTAAACTTTAAAACAACAACAAACTTACCACTAACTATCGAATTATATAGGAATGAAAACTATGATGATGTTGGTGCTACAAACTTATTTGCAAATGCTAAAACAATACAAGATGAAGATGGAGCTTGGTATAACTATCTAGAAGTACCTGAAAAATATCAATTCTTATATTCTGAAGATGAAACGGATATTTATACTCTAGTAGTCTACTTTCCCGAAAACTATAAAGATGCAACAGACTATGCTGATAATATAGAAAATATCGAAGTAGAAATACTATCAAAACAAATAATAGATTAAAAGAGGTGAAATTATGGATTATATAAGAGAACACAAAAAAACTAGTATCATTGTCTTTATCTTAGCTCTTTTAATCCTTCTTTTTGGAACAACATTTGCTAGATATATCTATAATGTAATTCATAATCATATCCTAGAAAGTAACGAGTTTTACTTTAATAGTAGCATTTTAGGACTAAATGGGAAAGAATATAAAATTAATAACTGGGATGGTGTTAATCCCTATACTTTAACAATCGATGTCAACAACAAGAAAAATGCCTTAAAAAGTACAAAAAGTGACATTACCTATGATATTAAAGTATCTTGCCCTGATAGTGTTAGTTGCATTCTTAGTAAAACAAGTGGTGTAATTTATGAAAAATCGGGAACAGACTCTTACCAAATAATCATAGACCCTAAAGAAGAATTTCATGAAGGTGATGAAATTGTTATTGAAACAAGTGCTACTTCTACAAAACCATATGTAAAAGAATTAACGGGAACCTATACTATAGGAATCGAAACCCTAGACTTTACTTATGATATTGAAGATAACGTTGGTGATAAATATTTCACCTTAAATTTAACTAATTCTGCAACTTTCTATGAAGTAACAAAAGCTTTTGCTTCCTATGATGTAGGTGACCGTTTAACAATAGAAGAGTATAACGAATTAACGGAAACAGAAAAAGAAAACTGCTTTTCGGCAGAAGTAACCATATCATTTGTACCTAACGATATCTATTTAGATATGACAAATACTAAATACTTACATAGAAATACTGGTAGTGAAACATTAGAAAAAGTAAATAATCATAACTATGTCAGTGGTTTTTCATTTAAAATGGATGCAAGTTCTAGTGAAAAAATAATGTTTTATAAACATAATCCAAAAAAAGACTATACTTATCCAATTATTAATGAAACTTCAATTATTAAAGTAGATGTAAAGACTGCAGAATAGTATAGGAATTAAAATAAAAATATGTTATAATTTTTCTAGCATAAGATAAGGAGGAATTGTATGAGTATAAATTTAATAACCAGATACTTAGAATATAAGAAAAAACGCTTAATATCCTATGCCTTATCAATGTATCAAGATAATACTTATCTAGAGTATGAAATAGAATGTTTAAAAAAATATGCTAATAACTATGTAGAAGTATATTATCATAAAAAGTTTGAAACCCTAGACAATAATACCAAAGTAGATCTTACTGCTATTGAAGAAGAACAAAATGGTATGAATTTAGAACTACATGATGATTTATCAGCTAGGGAAATTATTGAAACTAACGCTAGTTTTACAAGAAAAAAAGAAATCATAGATATTACTAAAGAGTATATGAAAACAGTTATTTTCTTTGACATGAAAGAAATAACTTTAGAAAATGTAAATGAGATAGTAACACGTCTTGTAACAGATATCAGTAAAAAATTACCTGTCTTACAAAATGCTATAACTACTTGGATTAAAAAGTGGAAAGAAACAGAAAAAGTAACTAAAAAACTAATAACAGAAAAACAAAACTTTATCTTAAGACAAGTACCATATACTGAATCATTATGGGAAGTAAGCCTCTTAACTATGGTAAAACAAATTAATACTTATAAAAGAAATCTAATTGAAAGAGTAAATAGTGAAGTACCTATTGAAATAGAAAAATTAAAAATTGTTACTTTAATACTAAATCAAATTGTCTTAGGTGATATTGTAAGAAAAGAAAAAATAGGTAATTACCTAGTTCCAATATCAGAAGAAGCTTGGAAAGAAAAAGAAAAACTAAAAGAAATATTTGATTTATTAGATGATAGTATTTTAAAAGAACATATTTATCTTGGTATTAGTTACAATGAACTATTAGGAAGTAAAAAACTATTACAAAAAAAAGAAGAAGGTTATCGCTTTGCTTGTTATCAAGATATGACTTATATCTTAGATATACCAAGTAAAATAGATGCGATAGACTCCTCTAAATTATTTGACTATTTAATGATTACAGGTTATAAAGCAAAAGATTTACCAATGATAGAAAAACAAGAACCAAGTATCATGCAAAATATATTAATTAGTAAGGAAGGATAGTAGTATGGATACATTTATCAGATTTTTATATGAATTTATGTCCGTCTTTTTCAATGGACTATTTACAATATTTAAAGGCATTGTATCTGGATTTATGCAAATGTTTGATTTCAGTGAATATCTATACATTATCCAGTTTTATAAAAGTGACTTTAAAATGTCAGAATGGGTCTTAGTAATTATTGCTATTGTCGTTTTAGCAATCTTACTTGCCTTAATATTAGCTTTATTATATTTAATCATTAGAAAATATATAAGATTTAGAAAAACCCTAGTAGAACAAGAATCTATGTTAAATGAGATAGGTGAACTAAATAACAAAGTAGCAAGTCTTGTAAAAGAAAAAGAAGATATCTTAGCTATGAAAGTTTCTCAATTAGGATTAAAACCTGATGAAGCAAATGTTATTAGTGAAGAAGAAAATAAAGAAGCTCCAAAAGAAGGAGAAGATCCTGCTTTAGACGAAGATGATAGTAAATATCGTTTCTCTAAATTACATGCTATTGATTTACAATATAGGGACTATAAAGTTCAAAACTACAACAACAACTTTACCCTAGAAGAATTAGTAGAGGAATTTAGAAACTTTGCTGCTTCAAAATTAAAACTATATTACACAACTAAAATGATACGACTATTTATCTCAGCTTTATCGGCAACGAAACTTGTTATCCTACAAGGTATCTCTGGTACTGGTAAGACATCTCTTGCTTATGCCTGGGGTAAATTTATTAAACGTGATGCTATTATCGCTTCCGTTCAACCCTCATGGAGAGACCGTACTGAATTATTTGGATACTTCAATGAATTCACAAAGAAATTTAATGAAACAGACGTATTAAAAGGATTATATATCGCTGGCTATACCGATGATGTTTATGTAACAGTACTAGATGAAATGAACATTGCTCGTGTCGAATATTATTTTGCTGAAATGTTATCTATTCTAGAAATGCCAAGTCGTGATGAGTGGATTATCGAACTTGTACCAAGTAGTTGGGATAATGACCCTAAGAAATTAAAAAATGGAAAACTACAAATACCTGGAAACATGTGGTATATCGGTACCATCAATAACGACGACTCAACCTTTGCCGTAACAGACAAGGTATATGACCGTGCTATGCCAATAGATATTAATGATAAAGGAGAACCCTTTACACCAGAAGATAAAGAAGCTATGAATATTAATAGTTCTTATTTAGAAGGATTATTTGCTGATGCTAAGCAGAAACACCCATTATCTTCTGAAATGGAACAAAAAATATCTGAAATGGATGACTATGTAATTAAACATTTCCGTATCGCCTTTGGTAACCGTATTGTTAAACAAATGCGTGACTTTGTCGCAACCTATGTAGAATGTGGCGGTACAGAAGTAGATGGAGTAGATTACTATATTGCCAGAAAAATATTAAGAAAATTTGAACAATTAAATCTTGCTTATATTAGAGATGAGATTGATGGTTTTATCGATTTCCTTAATAAAGAATTTGGTAAAGAAAACTTTACAGAATGTAAAGATTACTTATTAAGACTTAAGAAATTAGTATAATAAAAAAGGAGGGGTACCATGAACGAAGAAGAACAAGAAACATTAGAACAATCACTAAATCAAGATGAGTTCTTTCAAAATATGAATGCGATTTTATCAGTCACAACAGACTTTGAAAAAAGAGAATATGACTATGAGTGGATTGATATTATTGATGAAACCCTTCCATATTTAGATAATATTTTAAGAAACCCTAAAAGATTTATTATTAACGAAGAAGAAGTAGTACAAGTAGAAAAATCAAAAAAAGTAACAGTCGAAAGTATTATTCACTTATCACAACATACGAACTACATTCAAAAAATAGAAGATAATGGTGATGTGAAACCATCAAAAATATTAAATATAAATAAAGAAGAAAGTCTAGATACATATGAAAATAGATTTATTTATACTTTAATAAATAATACAAGAACATTCTTTGAAAAAAGAAAAAGTGAAACTGGAGAATATTCCTATTTTAAAGATAAAAAACATTTAAAATATGAAGCAAATACAATTTTAAATACAGAAGAAGTTCAATTATCTTTAGAACTATCTTCTAAAAATGAAGCAAAACTTGATACTAAAAAACATGCTGGAGAAGAAAGTGTTGCTGATAGATTAAAAAGAATAAAAATTCAACTAGATGGTTTTACATCAACTGAATTAATGCAGACACTTTCAAAATTACATGTACCACCTGTACGTTCTCCTATTAGAAAAACAAATGTTATTTTAAAAAACCCTAACTTCCAAAAAGCAGAAGCACTATGGAATTATATACAATCATATGAACAAAAAGACATCAATGAAAACGATCATCAAAACTACTACGATACAGGAAACTTAAAAAAGGAATATAACCAAGCTTTTCTAAGTTTATATATGGCTAATAAAATACTAGACCATGAAAATAAAACTGCATCAGAATCCAAACTACTTTCACAAACTATAAACAGATTAATAGAAAATATTTTAGATAGTAATTATGAAATAACGGAACAAGAAATAAAAGATTTATTTGATAAACAAATTAAACTTATAAAAACAGCAAATGAAATGAAACGCAAAAGAATTAAAAAACTATTACTAGATAAATTGGAAGAAGAAGAAAAGTCTTATACAAATGACTGGAAAATACTAGAGGAGACGACGATATGTTAAGAAAAGTATTAGATAGTAAGTATTTTAGGATACCTTATAAAATAATAAAAACTATAATTTTTACTATCTTAATTATCTATTTAGTATTTATACTATGTCAAAGATTATCTGGTAACAAAAGTATCTGTGGTTATCGATTATTTGCTGTCGCAACAGGCAGTATGGTACCTGATTATCAAATTAATGATGTCCTAGCTATAAAAGAAGTATCGCACGATGAACTACAAATAGGAGATGATATAACTTATCTAGGAACAAAACATGATGTTAATGGCAGAATAGTTACCCATAGAATTGTAAAAATTATAAATAAAGATGGTATTAAACAATATATTACCAAGGGTATTAACAATGAAGTAGAAGATCCCGTAATTAATGATGGACAAATATATGGTAAAGTAGTAGGGAAAGTTCCTATTATAAGTAAAATAAACCACATCGTAAAAAATCAATATGGCTTTTTCTTTTTAATATTTTTACCTATCGTTTTAGTAGTCTTTTTAGAAATAGCTGATACTATAACAGACATAAAAAAAGATAAACTAGTATACGAGGAAAAAGAGGAGGAAAATAAAGATGAGACGGAGGAAATTATCTGAAGTAGAAGATAAAAGAAAAATTCGTAAACGAATAGTTATACGAAGTTTAATTCTTATTGCTTTTCTTTTAACAATTAATACATTTGCTTGGTTTACTTATATTTCTAAAGTAGGAGTAACTTTAAATGCTAGTGTTGTAAATTGGGATGTTACCTTTTTAGAAGAAACTAACGTAGTTAAAGAAATAGTAATTAATGTTACTGATATGAAACCAGGAATGTTACCTGTTGAAAAAGAAGTAAAAATAAAAAATGGTGGAGAAGTACCTGCTGGACTATCATATGTCCTAGAAAGTGTAACACTTCTAGGAAAAGATATTAAACTAGATAAAACAGTAGAGGAAATAAAGACATCACTTGCAAATGATTATCCTTTTAAACTAAGTCTAACACTTGATAAAACAATAATTCCTCCTAAAGATAGTGGTAGTTTTAAAATGTCTATTAACTGGGAATATGAAGCAACTGAATATTACAAATTAAATGATTTTTATACTTATGATGAAGCCGTATATTATTACACACTACAAAATGGTACTTACCAAGTAGATAACTCTGTAACGGCTGCAAACTTTAATGATAAAGTAACATCAGGATTATACTTAGAAAAAGATGATGCTGATAGTTTCTGGGGCTATACCTGTGGTAAATATGAAAATGAAACGGGACAACCATGTTTAAAATTGGTATTTAAATTAAATGCTTCTCAAGCAGAATAAAAGCACTCACCACAAGAGTGCTTATTTTATTTGTTCAAAATGTAATCTAACATTCATCAAAGCTTTACTATTATCATTAATACCTACTTCTGTATCTTGGGCATTATCCATAGTTCCATTATCATCATCCCAGACAACATAAATTCTAAAATCATTAGTTTTACTATTTCTTGCGATATCATATACGATACCATTATCACTATTATAAAGTTCTCTAGAATTATAATCAGTAGGAGGAGTTAATTTTGAATTGTATTCATAAGTATAAGTCTTTAAATCACTAACACTAGAATTTTCTGCAACCTCTGAAAATATAGTTACTCTAAAAGGAACATCTACGTTACTAGCATCAATTGATATAGTGTAATATCCTTCAACCCCTGGAGCTATAACATCTTCAGCATGTGTTTCATCCTCAGGAAAAAACGGAGTAATCGTAGTATTTAAAGTTTTCTTATTCATAATATCTTCACCATTAACTTTAATCTGCCAACTAGCAATATCTCCATGAACACTACCACTAACAGCTCTTCTATATTTTGCATAAGAAGCTTGGAATAAATAAAGGAGACAACAACTAACAATCACTACAAATAAAATAATAAAACGTAAATCTTTTTTTTTACTCATATTCATAACATCTTCACCTTACATTAAATATTATCATAAAAATTGAAATAATCAAAGACTATAAATATAAAAGAAAATAAAAAATGTTTTCCAAACAAATAAATTTATGATATATTCATAATAAGGATGTGAATATATGAAAAAAATGTATTTTATGATTGGATTAAGTTTAGTTACTATATTATTAACAGGATGTAATGGAAACGTTACTAGAAATCTAAGACATGCAGGTTTCACTTTATCTTCAGAAGAGTTTTCGTGCAGTACTCTATTACCAGCAGATAAAGACACAAAACCAACAGATACCATTCTTTATAGTAATGGTTCCTATGCTATTACAGAGGATGGGAAATTATATGAATTATCTTTATCACAACCTTACAGTAACAACGAAAATTGTAAAAAAATTAGTTTTTCTGTTAACATAACTGCATATATGGATGATAGTGTTTTAAAAGGAGAAGACAATAAATTCTATTATGCACCAGGTACGACAAATACGTCTCCATTAACAGAAGTAACAGCAAACGATAGTAATTACCAACTATACACTTTATTATTAGGAAATACACAAGTAAAAAAAGTAGTGACAATAGATTCTAATGCTGGAATTTATTATGTATTAGAAGATGATGGTAATGTATACCAATATACAATAACAAGACAAGATTATAATGCTCCATATACTTTATCAGAGAAAAAAATAGTCTATGAAAAAAATAAGTATGGAGAAATTATTGATTTTAATTATGCTGGAGAAAGCCTAAGTACATATATAAAAACAAAAACAAAACTATATCGCATGCAAGCAACAAATGCAGAGGAATGCTCAAAATATGCAGATGTAGCTTGTAAATACAAAATGAAATATGATGAGACATTAACCGAATATTATAATGACAACAAAATTATATATTATGGTCCAAGTATTATACTTACAGATTATGGTAAACAGTTTACATCATAAACAAAAAAAGCCTTGATAGATGAAATGCACCCTTGAAAGTAGACATCAAAAAAAAGACTAGGTCAAATATATGATAGAATAGCATCTCGAAAGGAGG
>CALVYF010000013.1 GCA_944372055.1 uncultured Bacilli bacterium
TATAAATTGCATTGTGCTTTTTAAAAGTTTATTTCTAATCCAACCCCAACTTCACCAATTTTTATTTCTTTTCCTATTTCAATTTTTGCTTGTAAAGAAACGCAATGACAAGGATATAATAATTTAATATTATTATTTTTGAAATATTCTATTGTAGAACTTAATCTTTCATCCTTATTGAAAAGATGAAACCCACCAATAACTCCTATTACTCTATCATCTTTACATACTTTTTTGGAATACTCAATAATATTGCAAATTCCACTATGAGAACATCCTGTAATAACAAAAATACCCTCATCACTTTTATATACAATTGCGGAATCATCTTTTATATAATCATCTTCTTTATTATTATTCACAATTGTTTTACCTATTGAATATCTTCTTTCAAAATTATAAATTTCTGGAATTTCACCTAAATAATATATATTTTTACTTATTTTAATAGGTTTATCTACTAAATTCAAATGACACTTTTTTTCTAGTTCTTCTTTTTTTAATGGAGATCCTATATATAACCCTGTATTATCTTCTTTATAACAAAAACAATTTGGATGAGCAATGAGTTCTACATCTTTTTTATTTTCGAAAAAGTATTTTAAACCTTTGGTATGATCATCATGCCCATGAGATATTACTATTTTATCTATATTATTTAAATCAATACCCATCTTCTTGGAATTAGATATAAATATATCTGAATAGCCTGTATCAAACAAAATTTTTGTATCTTCATCTTCAATATAGTATGACACAGCAGGTTCACCTAAATAATATTGGTCTATATACGTGTTGTTATCAACTAAAACTTTTAATTTCATCATATATCACTTCCTCCAATTAAAATACAACTTACTACTTATCTATTTCTTCTAATAACAAATCAAAATATAATTTACTTTTTCTCACTTTTATATTTTTAAAATTGAATCCTACATTTATAAAAATTATGAAACACTTTTTGCATGATAGACAAATTGACTAATTTTCTTTGCATCTTTTACACCATTTTCATTTTTACAACCACTATTAACATCAACTCCATAAGGTTTTGAAATTTTAATAGCTTCCGCAACATTTTCTGGGTTTAGCCCACCAGCTAAAAATGTAGGTTTATTTAATATTCTTATTAACTCACTAGACTTATGCCAATCATGTGTTAAACCCGTACCACCCACTTGATTAGTTTTCAAATTAAAACTATCTAGTAAATAAAAATCTACATATTTCATTCTTTTATAATCAGTTACTATTTCTCCATCCTGTGAAATATGTATAAGTCTTACTAGTTTTACATTTGGTAAGGCTTTTGCTATTTTCTCAACTTCATCTTCAGCAATATCAGAATGTAATTGAATCACATTATTTCCAATAAATTTTGCTAATTCTATTATCGCATCAGCATTTGTTAAATGTGTTACCAAAGATACATCACATCTACCAGCAACAAAATCATTGATTTCTTTTGCTTTATATTTATCAACAAAATCTATACTATTATGTTCTTGACCAACTAATATTCCAATAATATCAGCTTTAGCATCCAAACACATTTTAGCGTCTTCTATACTTCTATTTGCACATATTTTTACTTTGACCATTTTTCTCTCCTCCATTTTACCTATATAAATTATACCAAACCGTAAAAAAAATCAATTCCTATCTAAACTATATATATAAAATACTTGTGAGTATCCTACATTAAATTTAACAAAGCTAGTTTCATATCTTGATAATTCCCCCATAATTCATATACTTTTCTAGCTTTCACATTATCTTTTAATACTCCTATTACATATTTAGAAGCACCAATTTTCCCTAGCCCATTGTTCAAATGTACTACCAATTACACAACCTTGAAAACTTGAATCAATATAAAGCACTATTAAATCAACATAATCAGAATTAAAATGTTCATATAATGAATGGATACTTCCACACATGATTCCTATAATTTTAGGATTATATTCAGCAACATAAGCTATATTTTCATGATACGAATTACCATCTAAAATAGAAACTACAGGGACAAAATAATGATGCTTCTCTAACAAATCAATAATAGAAGATATTTATATTATTTAGAAAGTACAAGTAATCTAAAAAAGTATTTAAAAGATATAAAAAATTTTATTAAGGATGAAAGCTTATCTTCTCCCCCACTTCAACAAAACAACGACATATCAATCTAAATAATCAATAATCTCTCTCATATTATGAACAACATAATCCACATAATTTTCAAGTCCACCTTTAGGATCAATTGCAAACTTAACATCAGCAAGCGATAGCATGGAAATGTCTGCTGCAGAATCTCCCAATCCATATACTATTTTTTCTTCACTATCGTACCTATGAATAACATCAAAACAAGCATCATATTTAAAATCATGACTACTAAAACTAGACTTTGATATATTAATAATTTTATCGCCATCCATATTAGGCTTACTACCAAATACATAAGTAATATTTAATAAATCTTGATAATACTTTAACACAAGTTCCAGATTTCCAGAAGATACTACGGTAATATATCCTTTATTATGAAGCGTTTTAAACAATTCGACTACTCCATCTCTTAAATAATTATTTTCATCTAATTTATCTTTGATTTGTTGATAAGTAACACCACGTAAAAAATTAATTCTAGTACATAAAGGACCATATCCTTTAGCAAGACCATAAAGTACCTTGTTTTTAAGTTCAATAGATTCTTCTTTCTTACCAACAATATCACATACGACATCCAAAATATCTTCCGTAACTAAAGTCCCATCAAAATCAAATAAAAATATTTTAGTCATAACATCACCTACTTAACATAAATAGTTTCTCATAGATATTTAATCTAATCTAGAACTAGCACCCCCCTAATATAACTTTTTTTCCTAAAGATTACTATTTTCCTACATTTTTTAACTCTATCAAAGAATTACTTGTACTATCATCAGTACCACGAAACACATCTCTTTCTATAAATATTTTTGAATAATATAGTTTCCCCAAGTCTCGTTACTATTAATAGTTCTTCTGGCAATAGGAGAATTTTCAAAATAATCAATAAGTTTAACTTTTTTACCAGTCTTTTCTAATAAACCCATCATTTTCTCTTTTGTTAAAAAATTATAGTACTTTCCCTCCTTTATCATATATCCTGTTCCAACCTTAAAAGATGCATAAATTATACCTCCAACCTTTAAGGCATCAATCATTTGATTAAGAATAGTAAATAAACACTCATCTTCAATATGCAAAATAGAAGAACAAGCCCAGATACAATCATAGGTATCAATATCATGAAAATCAAAAAAATCCATACAAATAACTTCTATTCCTAAATACTTAGTAGCAAGCTTACACATTTCAATAGAACCATCAATTGCTTTTACACAATATCCCAAATCTAGAAATTTCTTACTATCTCTACCAGAACCACAGCCAAAATCTAAAATATAAGCATCCCGGGGTAAAAGGGGAAGCACCTTCTGATAAATAAAATCAAAATCAGCAGAAATAGTTTGATTACAATATTCTTGCGCATTTTTATTATAATAATCTAACGTATCATATTCCAACATCATATAATACCCCCACAACCATATAACAATTATAACATAAAAAAACTTTAATCCTAAATAGAATTAAAGTCTTATTTACATATACTTCCAAATTCTCTGATACTGTTTTAACTGTTCTTCTTTCTTTATTTGAGCAACTGGATGATAAACTGGAATAATAACAAAATCACAAACTTTTATTTCTGAATAACATTGGATTGTCTCTTTTAGTGTTTTAGAAATAGGAAAACCAAAAATACTTGCTAATGATAATAATGGATAATACCCCAGTGTGACAATTACTTTAGGTTTTACAATTTCAATCTGACGCAATAAATACTTACTACAATTCAAAGTAGATTTTTTTAAGTCTATATTATCACCACGATAACTATTTCCTTTTCTTGCACAAAGAATAGCATTGGTCACAAACAAATCATCTAAAGTATACGTACCCTGAGATGATTGTTCAATATAATATGCTAACAACTTTTTTGTATTACTTTTTTCAGATTCAATAAGGTCTTTCCAATTACTTTTATCGTAATTTAACTTATCATGTAATGTTTTCATTTCTTGATAAGGTCCCCAGTCTTGTCCAATAATCATAATAGAAGAATCCATCCTATGAAACCAATCCGTCCAAATAGAAGGAATATTAACACTAAAATCAAAGTTTTGATAAATATTGATAAGAGACTTATCTGCATTATAAAAAGAAAGACATTGATTACAATTCCCTAATTCCTTAAATAATTTTTCTAATTTCTTTTGTTTCTCTTTCATAAAGCACCCACAATAATTTATTTAATATCTTCTTTCAAAACATGATTTAAATATTCCTCTGCAGAAATACCTCTATGCAATTTATCATACTCTTTAATAACAATGCTTTCTAATTTTTCTTCTAAAATATTATTTTCTTTTAAAATAGAAACATAGTTACTACGTTGATACTTCAATAACTCACTCAAACCAGAAAATCTAAAAATCCCCCGGTGTTTAGTATCAGAAAACTCAAATAAATACCAAGAATTATCCTTTTGATATACCAAAAATGAATGCATAGGATAAGGATTAATATAATCAACTTTCACCATTTCAAAAAATGTTTTATTTTGATATCCATGACTAGAAAACCATTCTCTTTCAAATTCAACCATATCAAAACAGTTACCTATTCTCGTATCTAAAATATCATCAACCCCTTGCAACTGATAATTTAAATACCAAGAATCATCAAAAGCTGTATCAGTTGGAACAAATACTCTACCATCTTTACCTAAATATCCATAAGAAAAATATTGATTCATAAACTCTAATAATTCTTCTGGAGTAACAATATTTTGATATTTTTCTACTAAACTTTCCATACTATACCTACCATTCTACAACAGTTAACTTAGAAAATCGATTTTTCCAACCCATTACTTTTTTATTATATAATTCTTTAGAATTGCCACTATGTTTAATAGGACGAATAGTTCTACTAAAAATATCTGAAAGACCATAAGGAGCATATACTTTTATATTACCATCTTCTAACGTAATACCTATCGCATGAACAGTAGCTATCCACCTGCCTATTGCGTCTTCAGAATTTTGATAAGGCAAAACTTTTTCACCTTCTTTTTTTTCTTTCCATAAATGCATTCTAGCTTCATTAGAAACATCAACCCCATAAGGAATACTATGACTTCGAGCATATTCTTGAATCATTTCATAATACTTCATATCAGTATCGATACTTAAGTCCCCCGGATGATAATAAATAACATCTAAATCTTTAACTTCATAATTCAAATCGCGACCATCTTGATAATTCCAAACCGTTTGAAAAACACACCCTGCCGCAATATAAAAATTAGGAAGTTGAAGTTCAGCAATATACTCTAACATCTCCATTAATGGGTGATTCTCTTTTAAAATAAAAATCAATTCTTCTAATTGTTTATCAATACATGAATACTGCATATTACTCACCCAAACTCTTAATCATATCCATAGTACGACTATGATATCCATTTGCTTCATAAAAAGAAATCGCTCTTGCATTATAACAAAATACCCCTAACAAAACATCATGACACCCAATAGATTTTAAATACTCTTCCATTTTTAAAAGTAACTTTTTACCTATACCTTTAGAACGAACAGAACTAGAAACAACAAGTTCTGTAACCCTACCTCTCATAGGGGCCTTAAAATCATAATTATCAATAGCATAATTATTAATAACTCCTGCAATTAAACCAACAATTTTTTCATTTTCTTTATATAGAAAAATCTTACCCTTCCAAGCATCTATTTCTTCTAAAGTTTTCTTAAAATATAAATCACGATAATCATCGGTTAAAATATTATAACCTTCTCTATCAATACCACTAATATGATTTTGTAACTCAACTAATAAATTCTTAATATCTTCATCATACATAGAATCATATTCAATTATCATTAACATCACCTTCAAACTACCTACTTTATATCATAAATTAAAAAAAGAAACAACAAAAAAAGCGTATTACAAAATACACTTAATAATATTAATCCTTATTACCAAATCTAGAAATTGGTAAAATTGTAAGTGACGTTTTACCCATAATCTTATCTCGAGAAATAGGACCAAAAACACGACTATCAGTAGAATTAGTACGGTTATCACCCATAATAAAATATTCATCTTTGCCTAAAGTGGTAGAAAAATCAAATGTTTCTTTATGTTTAAAATCTTCTTTTACATATTTACCATCAATATAAAGTTTATCATTTTTATATTCAACAACTTCACCCGGAAGACCAATTACTCTTTTTATTAAATATTCATCTTCCTCTTTTACAACAACAATGTCAAATCTTTGAATATCACTAAAACGATAACTAATCTCATCAAGCAACATAATATCTTTATCATTAAGAGTAGGATTCATAGAAGCCCCATTAACACGAATTGGAGAAACTACAAATAATTTTATGAAAACAACAACTAATATAATAATAAAATAAGGTAAAAATTCTTTTAAATAATTTTTTTCAATTTTCCCATGAACATTTTCCATCATAAACACCTTACTTTCTATATTATTCTATCACTATTTTTTTATTCTTAAAAGAAAAAATAAGGGATTCCCCTTATTTTTATTGTTGTCCTCTTTCTTTGATACGGTATCCACCAACCATACCTCTTAAGAATGTAAGTTTAGCACGTCTTACTTTACCTTTACGTACTACTGTAATTCCAGCAATCTTTGGTGAGTGAATTGGGAAAGTTCTTTCAACTCCAACTCCACTACTCATTTTACGAACTGTAAAAGTTTCAGAAACACTTCCACCACGACGAGCTACTACAGTTCCTTCGAATGCTTGGATACGTTCTCTCTTACCTTCAATAATCTTAACGTCAACCCTTACAGTATCTCCAACACGGAATTCTGGAACGTTAGGATTAAGTTGTTTTTGGTTAATTTTGTCAATAACGTTCATATAAGTTCTCCTCTCTAAATATATATTTCACAAATGATCATATTCAAGTTAAACAGCGGATCATCGCTTAGACGTTTATAATTATAACATAATAAAAAAGAAATAGCAAACAATATTTATTATTTTTTCTTAAAATTAGTATGATTTTTCATACTATCATAAACTTGATGAATATAATCCCTTTGCTCCATAGAAAAAGTAGATGGAATCTGTATATGCATCGAATTATCTAATTCATATGGATAACTCATAATTTCCAATTCTGGAAAATGATAAGAAAGTCTTCTAAAATTTCTATAATATTTATTAATTGTATTATTACAAATTCTAACAAATTCATCATATGAAACTCTACTATTATTCATCTTAGCCATATTTCTAATTGGAAAATTACTTTTCACAATCATTTCATTACATGAAATATCCTGTAAAAAAGAAGTAAACAATGTTAAAGCAACAATACTAGAAACAGAAACATCCTTAATATTTTCATTTGGATAACCATCATAAACATCTTGGTTGGTTTGATATAAAATTCGATTTAGTTTTTTTTCACCTTCAGATAGCTCTCTTCCGACTTTCCCATGATGAATAACATAAACATAAGCTTTATCATCATCCAAACCAAAACCAATATTAGGCAATGAAAGTATACTACCATCATCTCCACACATTTTACTACGGAATACATAAGGAGTCTCATTACCAGAGGGATTCCAAACATCAACATGAGTTTCAAAATGATGAGGAACTTTTCCTTCTATTACACGACTAGTATATTTCTTAAAATATTCTTGCTTAGAAATAGAATCAGTTAAAAAACGACTCCTACACTCTAGAAACTCTTCTGGATTACGAAAATCCTCTTCCGTAGCATTAAACCAAACATTAAAAACAGCAGATTCTATAATTGCATTAATATCTCCTTCAAAATAAACATAGTCATATTTCTGTAATTCAGGATATTCTTGTAAAAAAGAAATCATATTTTCTGTATATTGAATTAACGCTTTATCAAATCGCTCTTGATTATGAATTTGAATAACAGGAATATTTTCATCACTAATATCCTCTATTTGACTAGATAAACAAAAAGATGCATCGAATAAAAAGCCACCAATAGAAACCATATTTTTACTATTAGCTTGGGGAAGAATCTCCTTATAAAAAGCATCTAAAATTTTTTGGTCCATAACATCACCTACTTAATAAACATTGCATCTCCAAACGAAAAGAAACGATACTTTTCTTCTACAGCTATTTTATATGCATGTAAAATATGGTCTTTTCCAGCAAGAGCAGATACTAACATAACTAAAGTAGATTTAGGTAAATGGAAATTAGTAATCAAAACATCAATAGCCTTAAATTCATAACCCGGATAAATAAAGATATTAGTCCAACCACTGCATTCACGAAACTCATGATATAAACTCATAATAGTCTCCAAAGTTCTAGTACTAGTAGTCCCAACACTAATAATACGACCACCTTGTTTTTTAGTTTCATTCAAAAGTGCTGCAACTTCACCTGTCATTTGATAAAACTCACTATGCATTTCATGTTCTTCTACTTTATCGACGCTTACCGGCCTAAAAGTACCAAGTCCAACATGAAGAGTAATATAAGCAATATGAACCCCTTTATCTTCAATTTCTTTTAATAATTCTTTAGTAAAATGAAGTCCCGCTGTTGGAGCAGCTGCACTACCAACTTCTCTAGCATAAACAGTTTGATATCTAGATTGATCTTTTAACTGTTCATGAATATAAGGAGGAAGTGGCATCGTACCTAACTCTTCCAAGACTTCTAAAAAAATACCCTCATAAGAAAAAGTAAAATGGCGTATTCCCTCATCCCCAACAAAAACACAAGTTGCTTTTAACTTACCATCTCCAAATACGACAACAGTACCCTCTTTAATACGACGAGCAGGTTTTACTAAGCATTCCCACGTATCACCCTCCATATTTTTTAATAATAATACTTCAATTGCAGCCTTGGTATCTTCTTTTTCTCCATAAAGTCTAGCTGGAAGTACTTTTGTATCATTTAATACTAAAGTATCACCAGGCTCTAAATAAGAAACAATATCTTTAAAATGTTTATGTTCTATCTCTCCTGTTCCTTTATCTAAGACCATAAGTCTAGATTCATCACGCTTTTTTAAAGGAGTCTGCGCAATTAATTCTTCTGGTAAATCATAATTAAATTCTTCTACTGTCATCCATTTCCATCTCCTTTATTATTTTTTCTTGAATTTTAAAAGACTCCGAAAGAAGTGATGTTAGCGATTCTTTTTGTAACCTATTTTCTAAATGTGCTCTATCTTCTTCACTATTGTAGAAATAATCATACCATAAAATCAAATCATCACTTTCGTAGGTAGTTTTAGCTTTCATAGCGATTAATGATAGAATAGATTGTGGAAATCTCTCTAAAGTTTCTGAATAATTATCAACCGGTTCAATAATCGACCATTTAGACAAAATAGCAAGCTCTTTATTCGTATAATTTGATATTTGATTATAAAAATCATAATAATAAGTTGCTCCAGCTAAAACAGTAAATAGTTTTTGACGCAAAAGACTACTACTCCCATGAGGAGAATAACTAGTATCAACAAAATGAACAAAATTCATAAATTTCTCTTGTTTAGCATCCTCCATAGCTATTAAAGAATGATAATGATGATTTAAAATTTCAGGTTGCAAAAAAGAAATTCTATCAACGTTATCTTGAATAACTTTAGAGACATCAAAAACAGTTTCCGCTTTATCAAAAATCAAACCTCTCATGAACCTCACCACTATTTTTTTTCAATTCCTAACACTTCATAGGCTTTATCAGTTGCTATTCTACCACGACTTGTTCTCTTTAATAAACCAGTCTGTAATAAATAAGGTTCATAAACATCTTCAATCGTAGTAACTTCCTCTCCTATAGAACTACTAAGAGCTTCAATTCCAACAGGACCTCCACCAAATTTTTCGATAACTGCAAGCAACAATTCATGGTCTGTATTATCAAGTCCCATTTTATCAACTTTTAAACGCTCCAAAGCATCTTCCGTAATAGCTAAATCAACTGTACCATTTCCTTTAACTAAAGCGAAATCCCTTACCCTTTTAAATAATCTATTAGCAATTCTAGGAGTTCCCCTACTTCTTTTAGCAAGTTCTCTAGCAGCTTCCTCTTCTATTTCAACATCAAGTACTCTAGCAGTACGCTTAATAATATCTGTAAGTTCTTCTACAGTATAAAACTGTAACTTAGAAGTAATACCAAAACGATCACGAAGAGGTGCAGACAAGTCTCCTGCACGAGTAGTTGCACCAACCAAAGTAAAAGGCGGTAAATCAATTTTTATATTACGACTATTTCCTTCACTACCAACAATAATATCTAAAGAAAAATCCTCCATCGCCGGATATAATATTTCTTCAATATATCTTGGCATACGATGAATTTCATCAATAAACAATACATCCCCTGGCTCTAAAGAAGAAAGAATAGCTGCCAAATCACCACTTTTTTCTATACTAGGTCCACTCGCAGTTTTAATATTAGTACCAAGTTCATGTGCAATAATAAAAGCAAGCGTAGTTTTACCTAATCCTGGAGGGCCATATAAAAGAACATGGTCTAACGGCTCATTTCTCATCTTCGCAGCTTCTACAAAAACTCTAATATTTTCTTTCACATCTTCTTGACCAATATATTCACTAATACTCTCTGGTCGAATAGTATTATCCATCAATTGATCATCTTCTAGATGATAATTAGTAACAACACTCTCCTCTTGCATAAGCACCTCTCCTTTCTATTATCGCAATAATAATTTTAAAGCTTCTTTTATTTGCTCTTCAATAGAATGATTTTCATCCACTTGACCAATAACCTTCTTAATTTCTTTATCTTTATATCCTAAAGCAAGCAAAGCTTCTTGTAACTCTTCTTGATTTTCTACAACATCATCCGTAATACCAGTACCAATAAATTCTAACTTTCCTTTTAAATCTAAAATAATCTGTCTAGCTAATTTCTCACCAATTTTAGGAAATTTTTTCAAATATAAAATATTTTCTCTCTCTATCGCATCCATGATTCCTTGAATAGAGCCAACTGCTAAGATAGGAAGAGCCATACGACAACCAAGTCCCTTAACACTAATAAGTTTTAAAAACAATTCCTTTTCTTCTCTAGTCTTAAACCCAAATAAAGCTTCTTCATCTTCTTTTACTTGTTGATAAACAAAAACCTTATATTCCTTTCCTACTTCAAAAGCATAAGGATTAGGTACATAAATTAAATATCCTATACCATTATTATCTACTACAATAGAATTATATTTTAATTCTGCAATTGTACCTTTAATATAATCATACATATTCTTCAACTCCAAAACTAATTATATAACAAAACCAAAAATCTAGCAATCGAACACAAAATAAAAGCAACAATTACAAGCGAACTGTTGCTATCGTCTAAATTTTCTCTTAATATATTGAAAAGCTTGTTGAAATCTTTCCCTAACACTAGGAAAGAGCCATGAAAAAACAATAACTAATAACCAAAGGCAATCAATATATCTTCCATCGAAGAAGGAACGAATTCCAAAAATTGCTAAAAGAACAAAAAATATTCCTAATACAAACACAATAAATAAGTTAATAATATTATTTTTTTCACTATTAGGAAATGCTTTTTTTCCTCTTCTTTGAAGCATCGCTAAGGCTTGTTCCTGAAACATCTCATATCGTGATAAAACTTCTTCAAAAGACAAATCGCCATCACGAGAGTATTCATCATCTCGCATAGTAATATTACCATTCTCATGTATTTCTACATCGATTCTAGCAAAATCTTCTACAGGCAAATCTATATCATAAACTTTTCCAAGCATTTTAATTAATTTATTACGACAACTATTAGAAATAAAAGAAGCCTCATTAATATAGACTTTTATCTCCGTATTTATCTTTTTTAATTCCGCTTCTTTGTTCATAATATTCTCCTATTAATCTTCTTTTAAATTATAATATACATCCTGTACATCATCTAAATCTTCTAAAGTATCAACTAATTTATGTACTTTTTCTTGACCTTCTTCATCAAGTGTTACTTCCATATTTGGTATATATGTAAGTTCACATTCTAAAAATTCTTTGACACCATTTTCTTCTAAAGAATTTCTAACACTAGCAAAATTTTCAGTATCGGTAGTAATTAAATAATTATCTTCTACTTTTTGGAAATCTTCTGCACCAGCATCAAGTGCCACCATCATCATAGTATCTTCATCATAGTCAGCAGGAATCACAATAGACCCGCGACGAGAAAACATATAGCTGACAGAACCATCCGTACCTAAATTTCCACCTGCTTTAGTAAAAGCGCTACGAACTTGTGAGGCTGTTCTATTACGGTTATCAGTTAAACAATCTACCATGAATGCAACTCCACCGTGACCGTACCCTTCATATCTAACACTCTCATAATTTTCGGCATCTCCAGAACCAGTAGCCTTCTCAATTGCTTTATTAATATTTTCTTTTGGCATATTCTGTGCTTTTGCTTTATCAACAGCTAAACGTAAAGCTGCATTCTGATCCGGATCAGGACTACCACCTTTAGCTGCTACCATAATTTCTTTTGCTAATTTTTGAAACACTTTTCCACGAGCAGCATCGATTAATCCTTTTTTACGATGAATCGTTGCCCATTTAGAATGTCCACTCATACTATTACCTCCTTTTCCTAATATATAATATCATACTTAATATACTTTGTAAATGAACAAAAACATGATAAAATATATGTGAAAGAAGGAAAATTATGTATTTACAAGTAAAAAGAAAAAAAATAAAATTAATAGAACTAACAAAATTTTGGGATAGATTTAAGGGGCTAAAATTCATCTTAGAACCCATTAATTATGGACTTAGATTTCCTAAAAAAAGATTTGTAACTACAAACTTTTTATGTCAACGAATAGATATTGTTTTAACCGACAAAGAAGACAATATTTTATATATATATGAAAATATGAAAACAGAAAAATACATCTTTCCAAAACGTAAAGTTTATAACGTTTACTTTTTACCATTAAATACTGTAAAAGACTTAAAACCAAATACAAAACTAAAAATAGTACAAACACAGAAAGAAAAAGAAGAAAAGAATACAAAAAAAGATGAAAAATAATTCATCTTTTTTAGTCACCAACCAATTTTATACTCTTCATGTCAATTAATATCCATCCAAAATCCCCATTAGAAACTAAGGTATGACAGTAAGAACAAACTCCATGATTGTCCAAATCTAAAACAGCACCACAGTTTGGACAATTAGTTTCTTTTTCTAATAAAGTACCCATAGTTTTTATACCTTTTTTTCTAGCAAAAGTTAAAATATAAGATTTATAACTATCATCATAAATATTTTCTTTATTAATAGAAGCACTTAAGGCAACAATTAAGATTTCTTTATCACCTTCTACTTTAAAATCCTTAAGTAAAACACCCTTAATAGCATAATTAGAAATCACTGCTCCGGCAGCTTTAATATCCTCAAATAAGGAAATGTGTCTTTGATATAAGTAATCACTTTCAAAGCGACGTAACATAATAGAATTTTTCTTATCTAAAGACTCTAAAATAAGAGAATATAAATGCTTTACCCAAGCATAAAAATCTGCCTTAGAAAACTTCGAGTCAACAGCAAGTATTTTCTGCAAAACTTCCTCCTCAGATAATGGATAATATTCAGAAATCATAATTTCTCCATCACCATCTTTATCAATCATCTCACATGATTTCTCATCTAAAATACCCTCGACTGTGCTTTGAGAAGTATAAAGAATAGAATTATTATCTTTTTCCGGAGTAAAAAGTCGACTACTGCAATAAAGAATAGCAAAATAAGCAGGCAAAGAAAATAAAGTCGCAATAGGTGCCACACCTCCTTCATCAGCCATACAAGCCAGAACAGATAAGATAATAATAGAAAATAAAGAAATCAGTAAAAAAATTCCTAAAACAGCATTACCCGATACCTGATATCCACCTTTTTTATTCATATTAACACCTCTATTCTTATACTACAATAAAAGTATAACTAAAAAAAAGATAAAAGTACATCTTTTATCTTTTTTATATACATCTATTTGTCACGTAATTGCGCATCGTGAGTAGATACAACTTTATCAATAATTCTATTAAATACCTGCATAACTTCTTCATCAGTAAGTGTACGATCATCAGCCATAAACAATAAATTATAAGCAATAGACTTCATACCTTCTTTAACATGCTCTCCTTCATAAACATCAAATACATGAATAGAATTTAAAAGTCTTCCACCTGCCTTTTTAATAGTTGCTTCTATCTCGCTAGAAGAAACTTCTCTAGAAACTACAAAAGCAGCATCTTTCATAATCGTTGGATACTTACTAGCTTCTTTATATTTAAGTGGTTTCACCTTTTGCATCAAAGATTGTAAAGAAATCTCACAAACATAAACATCATCCTTACATACATTAGGATGTACTCGTCCTAAAATACCAATAGGTTTTCTATCTAATAATATTCTACAAGATTTACCAGGATGCATATCTGGGATAGCACCAACTTCAAAATTATAACGGTTTTGGAACCCAAAATAAGTAAGAATATCTTCTACAAATCCTTTCATTAAATAGAAATCACATGGAATACTTCCCTTCCAAGGATTAACAATATAATTTCCTTTCATCAAAAAGCAAATCTTACTCTCTTCTTTATAATTTTTATCATAAGTTTTAGAAACTTCATAAATCATAATATCTTCTACTTTACGTGCTTTATTATACTGATATACATTTAATAAAGATGGAATTAAAGTAGTACGAACAATACTTTTATCAGTACTCATAGGATTAGGAAGAATAGCTTTTTCTTTACCTTCATAATCAAATTTTTGACTCATATCTGGAGAGACTAAGGTATAAGTTTTTACTTCATTAAATCCTAAACCACGAAGCCTCTTAGAGACAGCCTTACGATACTTAACATCTCCAACATACTCTCCACGACGAATTCCTACTTTTGGCAATGTAGAAACAAGTTTTTGATAACCATAAAGTCTTCCAATCTCTTCTGCAATGTCATTAACATTAGGATCAATGTCAAGTCTTCTCTTAGGAATAACTACTCTAAACTTCCCATTTTCTAGTGTATAAGGAAAGTCAAGTCTCTCAAGTTCATACCTCATATCATCTTCTGTAATACGAATACCTAACATCTTATCAACTTGTTCAGGAATAAACTCTACTACTTTTTCACTTTTATCAACAACATCATGACTCACCATGCCAGAAAGAACCTTCGCACCAGCGTATTTTTCAAGTAAATGACAAGCACGATTAATAGCCATCAAAGTATATTCATAATTTAATCCCTTACCATAACGAATACTAGCTTCACTACGAAGATCTAAGTGAGCGGCAGTATAACGAATACTAACAGCATCAAAAATAGCGGCTTCAATTAAAATGTTTTTAGTAGTATCAGTAACTTCCGTATTTTCTCCACCCATGACACCAGCTACACAAACAGGTTTTTCTCCATCAGTAATTACAATATCACTACTACGTAAAATACGGTTTTTGCCATCAAGAGTAACAACCTCTTCTCCTTCTTTCGCATCTCTTACTAAAATATGATTACCTAACGTATCCTTATCAAAGAAATGAAGAGGTTGACCAAACTCTAACATAACATAATTAGAAATATCAACTACGTTATTAATAGGTCTCATACCAGCCGCAATTAAACGTCTTTGGATAAATTCAGGTGACTCTCCAATCTTTACATCAGTAACCATTTTAGCTAAATAATAAGGACATTTACTAGTTTCAACATCTAAAGAAAAATGTTTATCAACAGAGTCACTCTCTTCTTGATAACTGCAATCAGGTAGTGTTACTTTACGATTTAGGATAGCAGCAATTTCATAAGCAAATCCAATATGATAATAACAATCATTGTTACGATGCTTATGAATATCAAGTTCATATAAAGTAGACTCAAGTCCTAAATAAACAAGTGGATCTTTACCAATAGGAGCGTCATCTGACAATTCTTCAATACCACGAGCATAAGATTCATCTGTTTTTTCTTCAAGTCCTAATTCATATAAAGCACAAATCATACCATTAGACTCTACTCCACGAATCTTACTAGCTTTAATAACAAAGTCACCTGGTAATACTGCTCCAGGTAGAGCAACAATTACTTTCAATCCTTCACGAACATTAGGCGCACCACAGACAATCTGTTGTAACTCATCATTACCAACATCCACTTGACATAAATGTAAGTGATCACTATCTGGATGATCCACACAAGTAACTACTTTACCAATAACTAAATGATCAATATGATTCGTAATCACTTTTTCAACATTAATACCAGCTTCTGTAATTTTAACAGCTAATTCATTTAAATCTTGATCACTAATATCAATATAATCTTTTACCCACTCTAAACTAATCATTATTCTCTAACTCCCCTCTATCAAAGTTCTTAACTTCTCTTAAATCTGTATTATAGAAAACTCTTAAATCGTCTATATCATATTTAAGCATAGCTAAACGTTCAGCACCAAATCCAAAGGCAAAACCACTCCATACTTCTGGATCATATCCACTCATGCGCAAAACATCAGGATGAACAACACCAGCTCCACAAACAGTAAGCCAACCAGTATGTTTACATACATTACATCCTTTTCCTTTACAATTAAAACAACTTATATCAACTTCTACAGAAGGTTCTGTAAATTGATAATAACTTGGACGAAAACGTGTTTTAGTATCAGCACCAAATAATTTTTTAACAATAACATCAATAGTTCCCTTTAAATCAGACAATGAAATATCTTTATCGACAAGTAATCCTTCAATTTGCATAAATTGATGAGAATGAGTTGCGTCATCATCATCCCTACGATAAGTTTTACCAGGACAAATAACACGAACAGGTACTTTTCCTTTCCCTTTTAACATCGTACGTACTTGTACTGGAGAAGTTTGACTACGAAGTAATATCTCTTCACCCTCAAGATAAAATGTATCTTGCGCATCTCTTGCTGGATGGCCTTTTGGAATATTTAACATTTCAAAGTTATATTTATCCTCTTCAATTTCAGGACCATCAACTACATCATATCCCATAGACATAAATACTTCTTCGACTTCTTCAATAAGTTTTTCTAAAATATTAGGAGCACCCATACTTACTTTAGTACTAGGTAAACTAATATCAATAGCTTCACTTGCAAGCTTTTGATTTAATTCCTCTTCTTCTAAACGAGTCTTAATCTCATCATAAGTAGTTTGAAATAAAGTACGAACTTCATTTACCCTTTGACCAAAAGCCTTCTTCTCCTCATTAGGGACATTCTTAATCTCACTATTTAACTCAGTAATCATTCCCTTCTTTCCTAAATATTTAATACGCAATTCATTCAAAGCCTTTAAATTCGAAACTGATTGTAAATCTTCTTGCATTTCTTTTGTAATCTCTTCTACTTTCATACTATCATCCTCTCTACAAAAAAAATAACTATAACTTAAGGGTGTATAAAAAACACGGTACCACCTTAATTTATAGTTATTTAACTACCTCATTATCTTAACGCGATTAACGCCTATAATTTTGTTATAGGAGCTCCTAAGACGAATTCATAAACTATTCTTATCTGTTTCCACCTACCACAGACTCTCTCTAAAGACTTCATTTATTACTACTTCTTAATCAACACCGATATCAGTATTATAACACAACAAATTAAAAATACAACAATTTTTAAGAAATAACAAAGGGTTTATCAATACTACCATCACCACTAGCAAACAATATATTAGCCTTTAAATAAACAACTGGTCTAATATAAGTATTAGAAGAATCCATAGAAGAATTCATAAATTTCCCTTTATTATTTACTCTCCATGCCTGTTTATCATTACCTATATAATAAGTCATTGTCCATTGATATCCATCCCCCGTAAGCCATGAAGAAACCTTATTACCACCTTTTACATTATTAGAATCAAAAATCTCTTCATTACGAATAAGACCAATCGGACTATCTGTATAAACTCCCACTGTATTTACTGCACTAGGATTATTCTTATCACTAGCTTCATTCAGTATCCATTCTGGATTTTGCACAATAACATCAGAATAACTACTCAAATTTTCTTGATACCAACTTTTCAACGTCTTTAAAACTTGTGTATTAGCCCAGTCATGATTAGATTGCTTTTTATTTTGCCAAACACCCATTAAACTATCATCTTGATCTCTTATAATCTTGATATTTTCACTCCCATCAATAGAAATAATTCTCCAAAATTTAGAATCAGTCGCAAACTTCACATAATTATGAACTTCATCTCCATCACCTACAAAATGAGAACCATCTTCATCTTCTTGAAGTCCCCCTTCTTCTCCTACATTATCTTCAACCATACCTCCACCACTAGTAGCTGTAACTTTACTTTCACCAAAGATTTTTAAATCTAAGTTTAATAAAGCATAAGAAGTTGACATAAATAAAAAAAGAAAAGAAAAAGAAACAATGAATAAAAATCTATAATTTCTTCTTCTTTTCATAAACTTCATCCCCTAACTAAAGTATCTCTATAGCATTATTTCTTAAAGTAAAACGATACATATAATGATCTTTAATAATAACAAAATAACTTACTCTTTCTTTTGGATTTTCATAGAATAAAATTGGTATTCTTAACTCTTCTTCTAAATCAACCATTTCTCCTATTGTTTTAATTTCAAAAATAGTAAATTTACTAAAGTCAATCTTATTATCAATATCTACGATAATAGATCCATAATCTTTCTTAATCTTATTACGAACTCTTTCATACTCTGAAATAGAATAAATACAAATAACTTTTAGAATAACTAAACCTAATAAAATAACTTCTATAAAACCTAATACAATCAAAATCGCAACAATAGCTCCACAAGGAATATTCATATTAGATATTTCTACTTTTTCATAACTATTATCATTTTTCTTATAATCTAAGGAAATATTAAAAACATCTTGATTCATTGGAATAGAAAGACTCATACTCTTTTCCTTTTTTTCATCTTCATATTGATAATTAATATCCATAATAATATCTAATTTAGAATAAATACCAAGACGATAAGTATTTTTAAATTCATTAACTATATTTTGATAATTTTTAAATGGAATAGAAACTCTTTCTTGAATAGTAAGTGTTTTTCCTACTTTTTCTTGATTATCAACTACTTTTAAAGGAAAAACATTTTCAAATAATAAACCATCTTCTTCATTATCCTCTTTATAATTAACAGATAACTTAGCATAAATATTATAATTATAATAAAACGATTTACTTTCTTTATACAAAGAAATTTCTCTAAAATCAATCAAAATATTATCAACCATTGATGAAACATAAGTCCTATCCATTCCTAAAACAGGTGGATTAATAAAATTATTAGCTGTTAAATAAACTTGATAATCAATTTTATCTTGATAAGAAGTAGATAACTCTTTTTTAAATGAAGTAGGATTTAATATATGAGAAGAAAATAAAACAAGTAGAAAAACAAAAAGCACAATAAAACCACAACTAACAAGTTGCAACAAAGAAAACTTTTTAACTACTTGCTTTATCATACTATCACCTGCCTACTTCTACCGAAACATCTTGATCAGAATACAAAAACTCACTTAACCATACACTTGGATATCCTACTTTAGGTATAGAAAATAATACTTTTCCCATTATCTGTTCCATATAAACTGGTTTAGGATCTTTTGCATTATTGTTATCTCCTTTTAATATATAAACTGTTTTATTATCCTCTTTTTTTACTTTAATAATTCGATGTACAACAACCGTTTTATCCACTTGATATTGAATTATATCTCCCTTTTTTAACTTATTCTTTTCTTCTTTATTTAACTTTTCTACAATAACAGCATCTCCCCTAGTAAATATAGGTTCCATACTATAAGTAAGAATCGCAACAGGTCTATACTTAAATACACCAGCTACAAAAAGACCAAAAGAAACAATAAGAACTACTCCAAACAAATAAATAACTGAATTCGTCTTATTAGTCTTATAACTATATATTCTTTTTTCTTTCCACAAATACTCATTAAAGGAAACATAAAATATCACTACAACTAATATCAGTTGAAATAAAAGTGCAAAAAACCAATCAACATCTAATGTTATAGGTATAAAATATCTAGAAATTAACATTGGAATAAAATATGCATAAACAGTACTACGAATACCAATAAAAGCTAAATAAGTAAGTAAAATATTTTCAAGAACAATCGGTAAAAAAATATTAAACAAATTAATAAACAACTCTTCATTATTAGAATAAGTAAAAAAGGTAGAACTAAATAATTCTAAAATAATAAAGAAAAGTGTAATAAAGAAAATACCAAACTTTTTCTTATTTAAAAATAAAAATCTACTTCTTACTTCTTCACGAAATAAAAGTGGTACAACAATCACAATAATATTTCGTAATATTCCAATAAATGATGTACTATATACATTGTAACTATATCCTATAATTAACCCTAGTATATAGTATATTATAAAATAAATAATCGAAATAATAAAGACTGTTTGTGAAAATTCTTTATGATAATTACGAATTAATTTCTTATCACGAAATAATAAAATAAATATTAAAAACAACAATCCATAAAAAAGAAAATTAAAAAAAGAAAATGAAATATCAAAAAAGAAAAATAAAAAGTAAAAAAGTAAAAAACAAATTGCTATTCCATAAGATAATTTTTTCTTAATACTCATCTACTGCATCACCACTTCATCCTATTATAATTTTACCACGATTATTTATATAAGTAAAAAAAAAGAGAAGACTTGCTTCTCTAAACAGCACACTAATTAAGCAGCTGCGCCTTCCATTTGATCATAATGGAATGTTATAGTAGCTTCTTTAGTTAAAACATCAGGTAATGATGTAGCTTCTTCACGCCAATTAACACCAACAATATATGTAGCTTTTTCTCCTGGTTGTAATTCATTTTCAACTGCTGCAGTTGTTTGACTCAATTCTCCTAAAGTACTTGGTGCATATGCTTTATTATATGTAACATCAGTTGGATCAACTAAATTTAAATCACCAAGTTGATCTTCTAAACCATTAATATCAAGTTCAGCTGGAATATTTCCTTTATTTTCAAAAGTCACATAATAATTAACACCAGCTCCAGGATTTTTTAATCCTGCATAAAAAGTAACACTAGTCTCATCAAATTCTACATCTTCTTTTGTAGAAGCAAAAGTAGAATCCATATTTTCTCCACCATTTACTTCTTGAACTTTAACATCTGTAATAACTACTTTCCACTCAGAAGTAATTTTACTGTTTCCATGAATAACTAAATCTGTTCCTAATAATGCGTAACCAACTGCCATAAATGCTACAATGACAGCTAAAGCAACTATAACTTTCTTTTTATTTTTTCTCATAATATATATTTCCTCCTATCTTATAAATCAAAATTATCATAAATGTCGTTTTGTGTAAATTACCAATCGACAAAAAATGACAATAAAGAGTCAAGTAACTGTCTACTTGACTCTTTTTAACGCAATAACATCATTTTAAGAAAAGAAAAATTAAATTGTCATCAATTCTTGTTCTTTTTCTTTTAACATTTCATCAATCTTTTTATTATAAGTTTGTACCAAATCTTGAACTTCTTTTTCCATACCTTTTTCTATATCTTCTGGTAATTCTTCTGCTTCTACCATTTCTAAAGCCTCATGACGATTATTACGAACTGACACTTTAGCATCTTCTGCAATCGCTTTTACTTGCTTAGTAAGTTCGCGACGTCTTTCTTCAGTAAGAGCTGGAACAACAATACGAATTGTTTCACCATCATTATTAGGTGTATACCCTAGATTAGCAGCTAAAATTGCTTTTTCTATTGCGCCTAAACAACTTTTATCAAATGGTTTAATTAAAAGTTGAGTTGCTTCTGGCACTGATATCGTCGCTAATTGTTTAAGAGGAGTCATACTTCCATAATATTCAACCATAACTCCATCTAAACTAGAAGGGTTAGCTCTACCTGCTCTAACAGATGCAAAACGTTTCTCTAAGTTTTTTAAAGTATTCTCCATACTTTCTTTGGTTAATTTGATAATATCATTATCCATTAAATTCATCTCTCCTTGTTATAATTATAATATAAAGTGAATTGAAAAGAAAGAAAAAAGTAGAAATTAATCTACGTTTAAGAAATCTTACTACTAGAAAATACATACTGATTATTATCTTTAGAAAAAACATAAGAAATAGTAGCAGCCCTATCTAAATAATTATCAACACTAATAGATTGAGATGAAATAGTATCGCCTTGAAAATTCAAAGTATCAACTAAATCATTCTGATTAGGATGACTATAAATATTGTAAATAAAATTAGTATAATTAGAGGAACTAGAAGTATAATAGATAGCTTTCTCTGTAACATATATTTTATCACCAAGACGATAGGCATCCATCACTTTTCTTTCATTAATTTGAGGTTTAGGTCCACTAGTTCCTCCAACTCCACCAAAATAAACTTGATAAGTTCCAGTAGTATTATCATAGGAAGAAATAGCCATGCCACTACCATCCCCAAAATTTACGTTTGGCAAAACTGCACCTTGACCATTTACAATATCACTAGGAGTAAATTCAACATCAGAAGAAAAATATTGCTTTAATTTATCTATTAATGTTTGATATGATAATTGATAAACTTTTCTATTCCATCCAGAAATAGCCTCTTCACCAATATATTCAAAATCTGAATTAACTAAATCCTTAGCAACAATTTCAAGTAACTCTTGAGCAGTAAAACTATGATATCCATCTTCCCTATTTTGTTCATATGTATATTTAGATAAAGCTTCCAAAGTATTAGAAAAAGAAACGTCAGTAACTTCCAATTTTTCTTTTACATCCTCCCCCTTTTTATTGTCTTCATTTTTCTCCTCAACTTCTTCTTTAGCAATAAATTTGTCATAAACAATATACCCTGATGTAGCTACCAAAGCTAATACTAAAATAACAACCAAAACAATAAGTCCCCTGTTTTTCTTGTTCTCATTCATAAATATACTCTCCTTATATAATATATAAATACCACATAATAAAAACAAATAGAATAAGGAAGCAAAAAAAAGATGTCCAATTAGACATCTTATGCATATTCTGAAATTAAATTTAAATATTCATTTTCTAACTGCTCTGTAGTTTCTTGATTAATAGTAGAATCCTCATGAACCAAATAATCCACTTGATCTAAAACTTTTCCATTACGAATCACATAAACAACAGGTAAAGAAGTATCTTCCGTAATATTTAATAGTTTAGCCACTTCTTTGTACTTTTTACTCTTTTTATGTTTCACAGTTTCCGGATTAAAGTAATAAGCCTTTTCAACGTTTTCTTTCTCTAGCACACCATTCAACACTTTAGCACCATAAGTAGACCATTCACAATCCGAATTTCCTAGAAACAAAATACCAGATTGATTATCAAATAATGCCAAAATATCATCTACATCAGCATAATGAAAAGGATTATTTTTACTAATAGAATACTCATTAGCAAACTTTTCTGCATCACTTAACTCTTCTGTCTTTTTAAGAGAACATCCACTAATAAGAAACAAAAAACTACAAAATACAATTAAAATTACTACTTTTTTCATGACTGCTCCTTAATGGAATTATGCTCCTTGAATTTGACTCATAACTTCATCAGCAAAGTTTTCTTGTTTCTTTTCAATTCCTTCTCCTACACCGTAACGAACCATAGAAACAATTTCTCCACCATTTGACTTAACATAGTTCAATACATTAGTATTAGAATCTTTAATAAAAGCTTGTTCTTCTAAACAAATTTCTTTATAAAATTTATTAAGTCTACCAGTAACCATTTTTTCAGCAATATCTGCAGGTTTTCCTTCAGCCATAACTTGTTCTTTAATAACATGAGATTCTCTTTCAACTAATTCTGCTGGAACTTCATCACGTCTTACAGCTGTTGGATTCATAGCAGCAACATGCATAGCTACATCTTTAGCAACTTCATCTGTAGTATTATCTAACACAACAACTGCAGTAATCTTTCCTCCCATATGTGAATATACACCAAAAACTTGACTATCAGTCTTTTCAATTCTTTCAAATCTTCTAAAACTAATTTTTTCACCAATTTTAGCAACGAAATTAACAATTGTTTCTTCTACTGTTTCACTACCACCATCGATAGTTAATTTATTAGCTTCTTCCATTGTTTTAACATCATTATGTAATAATGTTTTAATTAAAGATGAAACTAAACCTTTAAAATCTTCATTTTGAGCAACGAAATCAGTTTCACAGTTAACTTCTAATAAAACAGCCACATTTCCTTCAACTTGTGCTTCCGTTAATCCTTCAGCAGCAATTCTACCTTCCTTCTTTGCAGCTTTACTAATACCTTTTTCTCTTAACCAATCAATGGCATTTTCCATATTTCCATCTGTAGCTTCTAATGCCTTTTTACAATCAAGCATACCAGCTCCAGTTCTTTCTCTTAATTCCTTAACATCACTTGCTTTAATCATCTTAATCCTCCTCTTTTTTATACAATAAAAGGGAAAGTACCATCCACCCTCCCAATATTAGTTTATCACAATTATTTAGATAAAACTTCAATTAATTCAGCTTTTTTCATAGCAGAATAACCTTTAACACCAGCTTCTTTTGCTTTAGCTTTTAAATCAGCTAATGTCATAGAAGAATAATCAACTTCTTCTTTTTCTTCCTCTTTTACTTCAACTTCTTCTGTTTTAACTTCATGTTTTACTTCAACTTTTTCTTCTTTTACTTCTGCTTTTTTAGCTTTCTTTTCTGATTTTGCTTTATCATCATCATTAATATAATCAATGATTTCATTACCATTAACTTCAGCAATAGCATTAGTTAATACACCAAGTAACAATTTAACTGCACGAACTGCATCATCATTACCAGGAATAACATAATCAACTAAATCAGGATCACAGTTAGTATCTACAATACCAAATACTGGAATACCTAAAATACGAGCTTCTTTAATTGCGTTTTCTTCTTTACGAGGATCAACAATTACTAATGCTTGAGGTAATCTCTTCATCTCACGAATACCTCTTAAGTTTTTATCTAATTTAGCATATTCTTTCTTGATTTGGATAACTTCTTTTTTAGGTAATAAATCAAATGTACCATCAGCTTCCATTTTATCAATATCGTCCATTCTCTTAATTCTTGAACGAATAGTCTTAAAGTTAGTTAAAGTACCACCTAACCATCTTTCATTAACGAAATACATGTTAGTTCTAACAGCACATTCTTCAGCTGCTTCTTGAGCTTGTTTCTTAGTTCCTACAAATAAAACTTTTCC
>CALVYF010000014.1 GCA_944372055.1 uncultured Bacilli bacterium
CTCCTTTCGAGATGCTATTCTATCATATATTTGACCTAGTCTTTTTTTTGATGTCTACTTTCAAGGGTGCATTTCAAATATATCAGTCTTTTTCTCTTTAAAAAAAATGTAATTTGATATATAATGATTAAGATAGGAGAGATAATATGGCAACACTTACGAAAAGAGAATTAAAATTAATGGATGAATATTTTCGAGTATTGAATTATATATCAGTAGGACAACTTTATTTATTAGATAATCCGCTATTAAGAAAACCATTAACGAGTAGTGATGTAAAACCTAATGTAGTTGGCCACTGGGGAACAGCTCCAGGGCAAAACTTTATATATATGCATTTAAATAGAGTGATTAAAAAGTTTAATCTAAAGATGTTATATATATCAGGACCGGGACATGGTGGTGAAGCAATGATTGCGAATAACTATGTAGACGGTACATATTCTAAATTTTATCCAAATATTACAGAAGATGAATTGGGATTAAAAAGATTATTTAAACAGTTTAGTTTCCCTGGTGGTGTATCTTCTCATGTTGCTCCTGAGACACCGGGCTCTATTCATGAAGGTGGAGAATTAGGATACAGTCTTGCTCATGCTGCAGGAGCCGTACTAGATAATAAAGGGTTAATTGTAGCTTGTGTCATTGGAGATGGAGAAGCAGAAACAGGTCCACTTGCGACATCATGGAATATAAATAAGTTTTTAAATAAAGAGACAGACGGTTATGTCTTACCAATTCTTCATAGAAACGGATATAAAATATCAAACCCAACCATCTTTGGAAGAATGACAGAGGAAGAATTAGAAGATTTCTTTTATGGTCACGGATGGAAACCATATTTTGTTACTGCAACTGATTCCTTAAAAGCACATGAGGACATGGCAAAAACATTAGATAAAATAGTAAAAGAAATTACTAACTTAAAAGGTAGAGCAACAACAGATCATGAATGGCCAATGTTAGTATTAACAACACCAAAAGGATGGACAGGCCCTAAAGAAATAGAACAAAAACAAATTGAAGGAAGTTTTAGAGCTCATCAAGTCCCTATTACAATTACTAGAGATAATCCAATGAATCTTCCTTTATTAGAAAAGTGGTTAAAAAGTTATCACCCAGAAGAATTATTTGATGAAAAAGGAAGAGTAAAAAAAGAGATTAGAGAGCTTGCTCCGACACCATCCAAATGTATGGGAAAAAGCGAATATGCCAATGGCGGTGTATTATTAAAAGAGATAATTACTCCAAATTGGGAAGACTATACAGTAAATGTAGCGACGCCCGGAAATATAGAAAACCAGGATATGATTGAGCTTGGAAACTATATTAGAGATTTGTTTGCTTTAAATAAAGAAAATAAAAATTTCCGTATTTTTGGACCAGATGAAGCTTTATCAAATCGACTAAATCATATTTTTGAAAAAGAAAATAGAACTTGGAATTCAAAGATATATAAAACTGATGAGTTCTTATCACCAACAGGAAGAGTAATGGATTCTTATTTATCAGAACATGTTTGTGAAGGAATGTTAGAAGGTTACTTATTAACGGGAAGATATGGAATGATACACAGTTATGAAGCCTTTATTAGAATTGTAGACTCTATGATTTCTCAACATGCAAAATGGTTAAAAGTAACAAAAGAAATTTCTTGGAGAGCCCCAATTGCTTCTCTTAATGTATTGTTAACATCTCATGTTTTCCAACAAGACCATAACGGTTACACACACCAAGATCCAGGATTTTTAAATCATCTTGCGACAAAGAAGTCCGATATTATAAGAATTTATTTACCACCAGATACAAACTGTTTACTATCTTGTTTTGACCACTGTATAAAAACAAAAAATAAGATTAATGCTATTGTTGCCAGCAAACATCCTCGTCCACAATGGCTAACAAAAGAACAAGCAAAAGAACATTGTACAAAAGGAATTGGCATATGGGATTTTGCCAGCAATGATGGTGGAAAGCCAGATATTATTATGGCTTGCTGTGGAGAAACTCCAACGTTAGAAACAATGGCTGCAGTAGATATTTTAAGAAGCTGTGTAAAAGATATAAAAATCAGAGTGATTAATGTGGTGGATTTAATGAAATTAGCTCCAAGAATAAAATACCCTCATGGATTAACAGAAGAAGAATATGATAAATTGTTTACAAAAAATACCCCAGTAATATTTAACTTCCACGGATATCCATCTTTGATAGAGCAACTAACTTATAGTAGAGCAAACAGAAATATGTATATTCATGGATATCAAGAAGAAGGTACCATCACTACAACATTTGATATTCGTGTTCAAAATGAAATTGATCGTTTCCACTTAGTAATGGATGCTATAAGACATATTCCAAGATATCAAAAAACAAAAGATGTTCTAATCAAATGGTGTGAAGATATGTTAAAACAGCATAAATCTTACATTAGACAAAACGGAGAAGATATGCCATATATAAAAAATTGGAGATGGAAATAAAGACACTTTGTGTCTTTTTATGTTGTTTTTTTAAATATTCTGTTATAATGAAATTAGGAGGGTTCATATGAAAGACATAAATTATCCAAAAATGTATACTTGCATGCCAAAATTAAAACAAGAAAATTTAGTTACTCATCAAGAAGAAATAGAATGCTGGGTACCGGTTAGTTGCTGGATTCTATCCAAAAGAAAACACTATAGCCTAGATGGAAGTAGTTATATAGATTATGAAATAGTATACACAAAAGATCCATACACCTTATCGGTACGTGATTTTCCCAATATAGAAAGAGAAAATATTATTGTGATAAAACAAGAAGATGAAATCTCAGACGATTATGGGACAATAAAGTATCTTTGCGTAAATAGAAATCAAGAATTATTAAAAACAAAATTTGTTCCAGATGAGGAAGAGTGGCAAAGAATAAAATCAGATTTTTTAGAAAAAGAAATTAGATATTTTGCTAATAGCTATGAACAAGATATAAAAGCAAAGATTAAAAAACAAAAAAAGGAAAAGAGGTAAAAAGGTGAAAGAAGAACTAAAAAACATATTTTTAATGGGACTAGGAGCTATGTCTATGACAAATGCTAAAGCAGAAGAATTAAAAAAAGAACTACTACAAAAAGGACAAGAAATGTTAGAAAAAGGAAAAGTAGCCAACGAAGAATTAAAACATAATATCAAAGAAACGTTAAAAGAAAATGTAACTGTAGTAGTAAAAGAAGATATGACAAAAGAAAGTCTTCACGAAAAAGTAAAATCAATGAGTAAAGAAGAAAAAGAAGAGCTACTAAAAATATTGAAAGAAGAAACAAAAACAAAAAATGAAAAATAGTCCTAGTAGATTAGGCGAGATAATAGCCATTATTAAAAAATATAAACTAACAAAAGATATAACCCCGAGAAATGTTCGCCTGGCCTTAGAGGAACTAGGACCAACATTTGTAAAGATGGGACAGATTTTATCATCTCGTGACGATTTAATTCCCAAAGAATATTGTAATGAATTTCAAAAATTAAAGCATTCTGTAAAACCAATGCCATACGATAAGGTAGAAGAAATATTAATGCGGGAATATGATTGCGCCCCTAGTGAAATATTTGAAGAAATTAACAAAACACCGGTAGGATCAGCATCCATTGCTCAAGTTCATAAGGCAAAATTAAAAACAGGAGAAGATGTTGCTATTAAAATAAGGCGAGAAAATATTGAAGAATTAATGGAAAGAGATGCCAAACTATTAAAAAAAGTAATCAATATTTTACGTCTGAATAAAATCTTTGGCGACATTATAGATTTAACAGAAGTAGTAGATGAAATGTATGATCGAGCAAAAGAAGAGATGAACTTTCATACAGAAAAAGAGCATATCGAAGAATTTCACGAAAATAATAAAGAGTTAGTATATCTAAAGCCTTTAAAAGTCTTCGCAAAGTATTCGACAAATAACATTTTAGTTATGGAATATATTGATGGATTTAATATCTCTGAAACACAAGAGTTAAAAAAAGAGGGTTACGATTTAGATGAAATTGCTGAAAAGCTTGCCCACAACTATTTAAAACAAGCAATTGATGATGGCTTTTATCATGCGGACCCACACACAGATAATATCAAAATTGTAGATGGAAAAATAGCTTATCTTGATTTTGGTATGATGGGAAGACTTTCAAAAAGAAATAGGACTCTTCTTGAAAATTGCATCATGGCAATTGTGAAAAATGATATAAATGAAGTTGCTCATATTTTAACATTGTTAGATACTTCAAATAATAGACCAGACTATATGCAATTAAAAAATGATATAAGAAAGGTATTAGATAAAAATAAAACAACAGAGATTGCTAATATAGATATTAAAGAGTTTGTAACAGAAATGTTTATTCTACTAAGACAGAATGAAATCACATTGCCAAAAGAAATTACAATGTTGGTAAGAGGAATTGTAGTACTAGAAGGGACATTAGAAAAAATTAGCCCTGATATTAATTTAATTACTGTTTTAGAAAAGAAAGTAAATCCAGAAGATCTATTGCTAGACAAAGACAAACTTTCTTCTTTCGCTTTGTCATCGATAAAAAGCGGAGCAAATTTATTATTACTACCAAGTGAAGCATTAGCAACACTAAAAGGGATTAATAGTGGAGAATTAAGATTTAATATTGAGTTAACAGATTCTAAACATCAAATTGATAGAATTGAAAAAATTGTACATCTAACTATTATTAGCGCATTAGATGTAGCCTTTATTATTGGAACAAGTCAAATGGTAGTAAAAACAGAAGGAGAACTTCCTTTTGTATTCTATCTATATATGTTCGGCGCAGTTATCTGTACTTTATGGTTACTATATAAATTAATTATTTCAAAGTTTCAGAAATTATAGTCCAAACCATCAAAATATATCGCTATAAAGTAGTCAATATTTTATTTTAAAAGATAATAATAAATTATCTTTTTTTTGTATACACTAATAAATGAAAAAAATGAAAAAAATTAGCACTCTTGCTTGACAAGTGCTAAGAATAGTGGTATAACATAATTGTAATCGAAAGGAAGATGATAAATATGGATTTAATGCCAAGAAAATTTTATTTAGATGATATTTTTGATGACTTTCTTACTACAAGAAAGGAACAACACATGAAATGTGATATCTATGAAAAAGGTGGCGATTATCATATAGAGATGGATATCCCTGGATTCAACAAAGATGAGATTTCTGTTGAAACTAAAGATGGATACCTAAAAATTACAGCCGAAAAGAAAACAGAAAATGAGGAACAAGATGAAGAAAAGAATTATATCCGTCGTGAAAGAACTTATGGTAAATATGAAAGAAGTTTTTATCTAGGCGATTTAGACGAAGATAAAATCGATGCATCATTTGAAAATGGAATGTTAAAATTAGTTGTTCCTAAAAAAGAAGAAAAAGACACCAAAAAAGTAATCGAGATCAAATAATGCTAGGCTCCTCAATAAGAGGGGCTTTTTATTTGCCTATATTTGTCTAAAATCCTTGTATAAAAAAGAAAATAACAAATGACTCTATACTTGACGAAATAGGTATGAATAGGGTAAGATAAGCATATAAAGAGGTGATAGAGTGACTCTAAAAAAAGGAAGAGTATTTCCTATAATCTTAACGATTATCTTAATAGTAATCATTATCTATTTATTTGCAACAATTAAACAACCGTATGTAGTATGTACTAAGAATACAACGAATGATTTAGGAATTGAAGTAGATGAAAAGATACAAGTGACACTTGATACTAACAATATTAAGAAAATGGATTTAACAAAAACAATAATTTTGCCGGAAACATTTTTAACTGAAAATGATAATTATTTAAATTCTATGAAATTCATATTAAAAGAATCATATGCTTATCTACCAAAAAAGTCGACAAAAATTAGTCAAGAATCCGATAGATTGATTGCTCATGTCGTGGTAGAAGATGATGAAACATTAATACTAAATAACATTGAATTTACAAACAATGAAAAATTAGAATTAAAGATTAATGCCAATACAAAGGCAAAAGATGTAGTAACGTTAAAAATAAATGATTCTTACTCCGAAGGAGAATTTATGACTCATATGAAAAATAATGGATACTCTTGCAATTAATGACAGAATATAATATCAAAGAATTATTAGAAGTCATAGATTTTGAGAAAAATAAGTTGCAAGAAACAAAACAAAATTTATTTTTAACGAATTATGAAATAGCAGTACTAAAAAAATATCATATTGATTATAACAATTGTAAAACAGCCAAAGAAATTCTACAAAAAGTAGAAAGTATCATATCAGATTTAGAGGATTTAGAGCAAGAAGAACTAGATCAGGTAAGCATGAGTATTGCTGAAAGAGACTACTATCAAAATACTAATAAGTAATACTCCAAACTTATGATGTGATGAAATAAAAAAGGGCTGTATATAGCCCTTTTTTGATGAGAATAGGGAGGAAATAAAAATGCATGAAATTAATTCCACAGAGTGGGAAAAAATGTTATTAAAATATAAATTTGCTAAAACTATGTTAGAAGCAGAATTAAAAGTTTTATTAGAAGAGCACGAGTTTAGAACAGGAAATACTCCAGTAGAACATATAAAGACTAGATTGAAATCAGAAACTAGCATACTAAAAAAACTAGAGGATAAAGGTTATGAAAAGACGGTCGAAAATGTAGAAAAATATATTCATGATATTGTAGGCTTTAGAATAGTCTGTTCTTTTCTATCAGATGTATATGATATAGTAAATATTATAAAGTCTTCAAAAAACTTCAAAATAAAGAATGAAAACGATTACATAAAAAATCCAAAAGATACTGGATATAGTAGCTATCATTTAAACATTTTAATCCCAATCCATCTAGAGCAAAAGTTAGAATATGTAGAAGCAGAAATTCAAATCAGAACAGTAGCTATGGATTTCTGGGCCTCTCTAGATCATAAATTGCAATACAAGTTGCCACAGGATATTCCTGTATATTTAGAAAGAGAATTATTATCTTGTTCCAACGAGATAAAACTTATGGATCTAAAAATGCAACATTTATATGATATTGTAAAAAAATACACAGACAAAAAATAGGAGGAAGAAGTATGAATTATATGATGGACAAGATTAATTTGTTAGAAAATAAAGCTGCTATTATCGAAGGGGCAGAAGAAATTGTAAAGCTATTGTTAAAAAATGAAAAACTAGATGATAGTGAAAAATTGATGACAATTGAATTAGCACTAGCTAAAATAAACTATGAATTATATCATATCAGTGGAGACGAAAAGTAAGAATGCCAAAGTAGCATTTTTTTCTTTTTGAAAAAAGTATGATAAAATAAAAAAGGAGGCAAAAGCATGGAAGAAAAAATTTACGTACACTCTATCATGACTATGATGTTTACGAAAGATGGAGATGTGATCGTAGTAAAAAACGATAAAAATGAATTAGATACACTTCCACAATATTTTTTTGGTAAAAAAGAAAATAAGAATTATTCTGGTAATAGTGGTATAGAAGTTTTAAATCGTGAACAAGAATATAAAGAAGCCGTAGGATATTTTTTAGCAGCAAGATTTTATGGTTCTGATACAGGAATAAAAAATGGATTTTTAACAGGAAATAAGGATGTGCTAATAGACTGCGGCGAATTAAGAGCACATCTAGCGCCACAACAGATAAAAGAAATGAAATCTTTATCTCAGCCATCTTATATAAGAATAAAAAGAGAAACTTTTGAGATTGCTGTTTTAAATCAAGCAATGTTAAATCAGATTCAAACTAGATTTATTGTAATACCAGAATTAGACCCAAGTGAGTATCAAGATGTAGTAATTATTTCAGTAGAAGAGTTAGAAAGCATAAGTAATAAAAATCAAGAGATATTATCACCAAGACTATTATGGCACATGAGTGGTGATGAATTAAAAGAAGTAAAAAGATTTGCCAATAATTTAAAAGATATAATACCATTGCACCCAGTACAATCAAAAAGAAAGAAGGGATGAGATGATTTACTTAGATTATAGTGCAACAACACCGGTCAATGAAGAGGTATTAAATAGCTATATAGAAACAACAAAAAAAATAATAGGAAATCCTAATTCTTTACATAAATTGGGAATAGAAGCTAAGAGTTTAATTGACGCTGCAACCAGACAAATAGCTAACATTTTAAAAGTAAAACCAAATGAAATCATTTATACAAGTGGAGCAAGTGAAGCTAATAATACTGCAATTAAAGGAATCTGTTTAAAATATCAAAATCGCGGGAAACATATCATAACAACTCACTTAGAACATTCTTCGATTGTAGAGCCTCTAAATTATTTAAAAAAGCAAGGTTTTGAAGTAGAGTATGTGAATTTAGATGAAAATGGTATCGTTGATTTAGAAGATTTAAAAAAGAAAATACGTAAGGATACAATATTAGTAACTATCGCTAGTATAAATAGTGAAGTAGGAATAGTTCAGCCGATAAAAAAGATTGCAGCACTTTTAAGAAAATATCCTAAGATTTACTTTCATAGTGATATTACACAAAGCTTAGGAAAAGAACAAATAGATTTAACAGATGTAGATTTAGCAAGTTTCTCAGCTCAAAAGTTCTATGGTATGAAAGGAATTGGAGGTTTAATAAAAAAAGAAAATGTCGTAATAGAGCCTTTAATTCATGGGGGAAAATCAACGACCAAGGATAGAAGTGGAACACCAGCAACAGCACTAATTGTTTCTATGGCAAAAGCCTTAAGACTAGCATATGAAAACCTAGAGGAAAAACAAAAATACGTAAAAGAGATAAATATATTTTTAAGAAATGAACTAGAAAAAAATGAGATTACAATTAACAGTCCAATATCAGCAATACCTAATATATTAAATATTAGTTTAGAAAATATAAAACCAGAAACAATATTACATGCTTTAGAAGAAAAAGAAATCTATATATCAACCAAAACGGCATGCGCAACGAATGATTCTTCTGATGCAGTATATGCAATTACTAAAGATGAAGAAAAAGCAAAACACAGTTTACGAATTAGCCTATCGTATCTAACAACAAAAAAAGAATTAGAAATATTCATAACAGAATTAGTAAGAATAAGAAGTGAGTTGAGTAGTCTATATGCAAAAAAAGATTAAATATTTACTATTCGTTTTAGTGATGTTTTTAATAGTGATTCCAACTGCTAATGCAAAAGAAGAGGTAAATTTATATCTATTCTGGGGAGATGGATGTCCACATTGTGAAGCGGCACAAGAGTACTTAGAAGACTTACAAAAAGAATTTGATAATCTAAAAATAACAAAGTATGAAGTCTGGCATAACGAAGATAATAATCAATTGATGAAAAAAATCGCAAGTGAAACAGGAAAAAGCATAACAGGAGTACCAGTAACAATCATAGGAGAGACAATAATAACAGGCTTTTCTATTCCAACTGAACACCAAATACAAAGAGCAGTTGCTTACTACAGCAAGACAAAGCATCATGATATTGTAAAAGAAATCCAAGAAGGAACTTATGAAGAAGAAAAAATGCAGTCAGAGGAAGGATTTTTGAAACAAGAAGAAAAGCTCAGTGAAAAAACTACAATAAAGGTACCATTCTTAAAAGAAATAGATTTTAAAAATTATGATTCAATAACAGCCATCCCTATATTAGGGGTATTAGCGAGCTTATCCCTACCAGTTTTATGGCTGATTATTACTTTTTCCAGTATAGTAAGTATACACAAAGAAAAGAAAACTAGAATAAGATTGCTATCCCTTGGCTTGTTATTAATAACAGGTAGTAGCATATTATCGGCAATATTAAAAATAGAATCCATAGACTGGATATGTAGAATAGGTATATTATTGATATGCTTATTATTAGTGATAAACAAAATACAAGAATTAAATTTATCAGATACTCTTTTAAAGAGTATCACAATAATCATAGCTATTATGATAGGATGGCTGACCCCGGGGCAATACTGGAGTGCGGCAAATGAAATAATAAATATTCAATCATTATCAATAGTAGTAGAAATACTATATAACCTCTATTTTTTCATATCCTATTTGATACCATATATTGTGATATTATTAATTTGCTATATACCTTGGAGAAAGGTTTCGAAAGAGCATCAATATCTAATTCAACTTAGCATATGGATAGTTTCCATAGCTATGATAATATTTATTTAAAATAAAAAAGTAATATTTACTAAAAAAAGAAACTCATGTATAATAAAAATAGAATAGAGAGGTTGCGCTATGGATAAGAAGGAAATGGCAGAATTAATAGACATTGATGGACTATCATCTGATGTTGAAGTAGTAACATACTTAAATTCAGAAGATAACAAAAGACAATATGTTGTATATACGAAAGATGAAATCCAAGAAGAAACTGGAAATCAAGTCATCTATATTGCCAAAATAATCCCAGAGGGTGATGTCTTTAAATTAGAAGAGATTACTGATGATTTAGAGTGGATTGATGTTCAACATTTGTTAAAGGCAATAGCGAATGCGCAATCCGTGGGATAGGAGTGATAGCTAGTGGAAGATATTTATGAATTTGAAAATAGCGAATATCGTATGGCATCAATGCAAATAAAGGCTATTGCTTACGATGTAGTAACAGGAATTAGTAAAAAGAAAATAGCTTTAAAAAAAGACAGTGAAGATTCATCTCTTATCCAAAGATTAACTGCGATTAGTGATAGAATTATAGAAATAACAGATTCCTTGGAAGAAGAGTTAGAAAAACTAGATCAAATAGAAGAAAAAAGAGAGATAATGATACCAGAAAGTGATACAGGTATTCAAGAACAAGCATTAGTGGATAAGAAAAAAGAAGAGGATGAAGGTTCGCCTCAAAAAATAAAAATAGATTTAGAAGAAGAGTTGAATAGAAAACAAGAAATAATGGAAGAAAAAGAAGAACAACAAGAACTAAAACTGCCAATAAAAAAAGATGTAGAAAGTGAAACAAAATTTGCTCCAGAGGAACCAACCATCATAGAACAAAATGATCAAGAAGTATCTTTACCGGACTTAAATATAAAATTAGCTGATACCACAATAGAACAACAAGAAGGAACTCCTATGGAGAAAACACAAGAAACTCCTCAACCTCAACAGATAGAAGCTAGTAAAAAGGAATCGACAGAAATATCCACTAAGAAACGTTTCCAAAAAATGACGAAGAGTCTTTCAAAAGCAATCATGGTAAAACCTAGTCAATTACAAAATTTAAGAAAGTCACACGAATATCAAGAACAGCTATTAGCAAATCAGGGAATCTTTGAAATGAAAGAAGCAAGTGAAGAAGTAAAAAAACCAATAGCTGAAGGCACAAAAGAATTACCAGAGGATATAGAAAGACAAATTGAAGATTTAACAGTAAAAGCGAATATTTACTATAATGAAGGAGAAGTGGACAAGGCTCAAGAATTATATGACAAGATAAGAGAATTAAACGAACAGTATAAGAAAGGAGACTAACATGACGGAAATAGAAATGCTAGATATAGAAAATAACACAACCCCAGCAAACTACTTAACTAAGATTTTAGAATTTTCTAAAACATCAACATCATCAAATTCAATCGTTTTTGATTTTGAAGTGGATGTCAATTATTGTCACTGTAAAGCAATTAAATATGATATTGATGGGTCAAAACAAGAAATAAAAGAAGAAACATTTGACCAAATGAATGAAGTACTAAAAGATTTAATAGAACCATTTATAAATCATTTTGCAGAAGAAAACAAAATTATCATTAATAATGTAACTCCGTATAAAGAACAGACGAGTAGTTTGAAAATGATTAGTGAAGCAAATGATATGTGTAATATTCATGGAATAGATGAAGATAATGCTACTAGACTATCAGAGATGGTTAAAAAAGCATCGCCAACAATTTCTATAACACAAGGGCAAATAGACGAAAAAGGAGTTGGCAATATAGTTTCTTTTATCCTTAGTCTTTTAATATTAGGTACTGTAATTATTGGATTATTAATACCAAATTTTATGAAATAAGATCACAAGGTCTTTTTTTTTAGTTCTAAATTTGTTACAATAAAATAGGAAAGTAGGAGGCGCCTATGACAAAAGAGTTGAAAATGAAATTGGCTAAAGTATTGATTGCCTTCTCTTTTGTGCTAGTTTTTATTGGAATAGGATTAGGTCTAGATAACAAGGCATTAATTAATCCTGTAACTGGTACCCATACCATAGGAAACAGTAATAGTGATATTAATATCACAACAACAGATGCTATCATACCACCAGACTCTAGTGGAAGTGAAAGTAATAATTCTCAACCATCAGGGCCAACTGGTAGCTCAAATGTAGGAGAAAATAATAGTATTACTACAACATCTCCTTCTACAGGAGAGCGACAAGAACAACAGCAACAACCTCAGTCAGAAACAGATACTACAAATAATAATTTAAGAAATAGTATTCAAAATAAATATGGTATTACTGTAAGATATGGCGCAGAAACCAATGGATATACAGTAGGGGGACTATCTAGTGTAATGCTAAGTGATGCCAATAGAATTAATGAAGTATTAAATTCTCTAAATTACAATCTATCACTATATCCATCAGGATTTTTTCAAGAAACAAAACAAGGAAATTATTCACTAACAATTTACTTGTTAAAGAGATATTCTCAAGACAACGTAACAGGAATTACAGATTCTACTACGAAAAATGTTGTAATCTCTTTAGCGACAGACTACAGTTTTATAGAAAGCTTACACCATGAAATCTATCATTATATAGAAAAATATATGTTCTATAGAGGGGCCAATTATACAACGTGGAACAGCCTAAATCCATCAGGTTTTAATTATGGGAATACAAACACCTCAATTTCTTATATCAATACAAAAGATCCGTATGCATCCTTTGTCAATATCTATGCCCAAACAGATGAATACGAGGATAGGGCATCTACTTTCGAATATATGATGGCACCATCAGAAGCAGGTTGCTTAGTAACAGGAACGACAATATGGAAAAAGGCAAAATACATGTGTGAACAAATTGATGCAGTATTCCAAAGCGTATCACCAAGTGTAACAGAATACTGGGAAAGATATATATATAATTAGGAAGGAAACCATATGAAAAAAGTAATCATTAATGAAGATAATGTCAATATTATGAATATAGAAAACACAGTGATAAGAGTAAAAGCTTTAATTGTAAATGAAAAGGACGAATTATTAATTGTCCACAATAATTATACTTATCAATTCCCAGGTGGTCATTGGAGACCAAGTGAATCTTTAGAAGAAAGTTTAAAAAGAGAAATAAAAGAAGAAACAGGAATTGACAGTACATTAGAAAATGGACCATTTATGGTAATTGAAGAATACTACGATAACTATTTAGATACTGGAAAAACAAGATGTAATAAAATGTATTACTATATTGTACATTGTAATGATGGACCAAGAGTAGAAGAGATGAGTCTTTCTGAATTGGAAAGAGAAACAGATTTTAATTTATTTTACATTCCCATCAAAGATATGGAACAATTCTTAAAAGAAAGCATGGCTAATAATACAATTGAAGAGATTATCGGAACAGAAATGTTATCGGTAATGCAAGAATATAAAGAAAAACATGTAAGGAGGAAGTAGGATGAAAGTATTAGTAACAGGAGGGTTAGGCTACATTGGTAGTCATACTTGTGTAGAATTATTACAAGAAAATTATGAGGTTGTAGTATTAGATAATCTATCTAATTCAAAAGAAGAAGTAAAGGATAAAATAAAAGAAATTACAGGAAAAGATATAAAATTCTATCTAGGAGATATGATTGATGAAAATTTACTAGATAATATTTTTACAGAAGAGAAAATAGATGCTGTAATAGATTTTGCAGCATATAAAGCAGTAGGAGAATCTGTACAAAAACCAGTAGAGTATTATACAAATAATATATCAACAGTATTAGTGTTGTTAAAAGAAATGAAAAAACATAATGTGAAAAAAATGGTATTCTCATCTAGCGCAACAGTATATGGTGACCCAGAACATGTTCCAATTAAAGAAACAGATAAAACCGGTGGTACGACCAACCCATATGGAACATCAAAACTCTTTGTGGAGCAAATTCTAAAAGATTTGTATAAATCTGATAATACTTGGGATATCGCTATCCTTAGATATTTCAATCCAATTGGCGCTCATAAAAGTGGATTAATTGGAGAAGAGCCTAATGGAATCCCTGCAAATCTAATGCCCTATATTGCGAAAGTTGCTAGTGGTGAATTAGAGTGCCTTTCTATATTTGGAAATGATTATCCAACAAAAGATGGCACAGGAGTAAGAGACTATATTCATGTAGTAGATCTAGCTATTGGACATATTAAGGCATTAGAAAAATTAGAAAAAGAACAATCCGGATTATATATCTATAATCTAGGAACAGGTGTAGGATATAGTGTACTAGATATAGTAAATGCATTCGAAAAAGCAAATCAAATAAAAGTAAATTATAAAATAGCTCCCAGACGTCCAGGAGATATTGCCGAATGCTTCTCTGATCCAACCAAAGCAAAAGAAGAATTAGGATGGGAAGCAACACTTACGATTGATGATATGTGTAAGGATGCTTATCGCTTTATTCAAAAAAACAAAAATAATTAAAAGCCAGTTCTTGGCTTTTTCTGTATATAGATGATAATAACTAAAGAAAAAAGTATACACCACTTTTTTCTGACAAATGATGTAAAATTAAAAGAATAATGATAGTAAACTAAATAAAAAATGATATACTGAAAATAAGTAAGAAAGTAGTGGTGATAAACATGAGAAAATGTCCAAACTGCGGGGAAATACTACAAGAAAACGATAGAGTTTGTAGAAATTGTGGTGCATTTTTAGATGTTGTAACAACACCAGAAGAAACGGTATTTGAGGATGAGGATTTTCTAACAAAAGAACAAGATAAAGAACAAGATTTTTTAAATATTCCAAGTTATAGTGAAGTAAGTCTGAATTTAGAAAAGAAAAAAGAAAAAAGAAAATTTTATTGGAAACCACCGATACTATTCTTAATTTTATCTCTAACCTTTATAATAACATCAATAATGATAAAGATAATAGAGAGTAATCAGGCGTTATTAATTAAAATCTTTGAACTTTTTGGAATAATCTCTGGAATAGCTTCTATACTTAGTTCAATTGTTGTAATTATTTTATATATAAGAAAAAAAGAATTTCATTATATTATGACTCCAAGGGAGATAATAGACAGTAATGCATCTCCCTTAGAACAAAGAAGAATGGCTTATGTAGGAAGAAATTATGTAAAAATATCAAAAAAGAAATTCTCTTTTAGTGCCTTTCTTTTAAACTGGTATTATCTGCTATATAGAAAAAGATATTTACTTGCCATATTAGGTATGCTAGTAACAATAGTATTAACAATGATTTCTAACACCTTACCAGTAATGAAATATATTATGATAGTACTTACCGTAATAGTATCAGCCATATTAGGTGTATTTTTCAACAGTAGATATATTAAGTTTATTAATAAAAAGACCAAGTTATTAAAAGAGAAAAATTCTAACTTAGACGTAGAAACTTTTTTAAAGTTGTGTCAAAAAAAAGGAGGAACATCACTTTTTTCTTCGACAATAATTTATACAATATTCTTAATAGTTATAATCCTAATATCCAATTTATCTATAGTTAAAACACCATCCCAAACAAAAAGTGAAAAGGAAGAAAAACCAGAGGTGGAAATAAAAATAATAGATAGACAGTACCAAAAGAAAAAGTCTCAGTGTAAAAGTTATGCTCAAGCAGTTTATCAAAGTTACTCTGCAGAGAATTTAGAAATTGAATATATTGGTTGCAATATGGGAAAAGAAAAATATGTAATATTAAAAACAACAAACAAGGCTAACCAAGTATCCTATATTGCAAAATATGAAATTAATCTAAAAAAAGAAGAATTAAAATTATTCAATACAACATTAAATATAGATACCCTAAGGCAAAAACAACAATCAAAAACTTTGACTGCAGAAGAAACTAAAGAATTAACAGAAAAAGAGACCATAGAAAGAGAGTTTGCATCATTTGATACCAAAGTAGAAGAAGATAAAAAAGCCTATAAAAAAGATGAGACATACGTTAGAAATTATATTGAAGTTGATATCTCAAGTTTAAATAAATAAACCATAGCAATTGGCTATGGTTTTTTCTATAACTAAAGTATGATATAATAAAAAACAGGAGGAGTAGTATGCAATTAACAATTAAAAACTTAACGAAAACATATGGAGAAAAAGAGGTATTAAAAGATATAGATTTTACCTTTGAAGAAGGAAAAATCTATGGACTCATTGGAAGAAATGGAGCTGGAAAAACTACTTTTTTCAATTGTTTAAATGAAGACGTAGAAATAGACAAAGGAGAAGTAATTCTATCTAATGAATATGGAGAAAATAAACTAACAACCGAAGATATTGGCTATGTGATATCAACTCCGACAGTTCCAGAATTTTTAACAGGAAAAGAATTTTTAACATTCTTTTTAGAAATTAATAAAGATAAAATTAAAGAAGAAAAAGGAGTGGAAGAATACTTTGATTTAGTAAAGATTAATAAAGAAGATCAAGATAAACTGTTAAAAGAGTACTCTCATGGTATGAAAAATAAAATGCAAATGCTAATTAATTTTATTGCCAATCCTAAAGTACTGTTATTAGATGAACCATTAACATCGCTAGATGTTGTAGTACAAGAAGAAATGAAACAACTACTAAAAAATATGAAAAAGGGACATATTTTGATTTTTTCTACTCACATTTTAGAAATAGCCTTAGATTTATGTGATGAAATAGTAATTTTAAATAATAAGAAATTAGAATTAATAGAGAAAAACCATTTAAATACCAAAAAATATAAAGACAAAATAATAGAAAACTTAAAGGATGAGAAAAATGATTAATATATTAAAAATGTCTTTTAAAATCGATATTACCTATGCTATTAATTCATTTATTTATAATATTAAGCGTTTTCCAATTTTAAAAGATTTATTTCCAGGGAATGGGCTATATAAGAGTGAAAGAGCTAAGGCCTTTGTTAGAATATTAGCACTAATTTTATCAACCGCTAGAATGATAGCCTTTAAAGTGCTATATTTTTGGATTATTTATCTAATCGCTAGTGCCCTTACTCCAAAAGATATAACTACTGGAATATTGCATATTTATTTCATTTTTACTATTTTTGGAATCTTCTTTAATAATAAAGTTTTAACAACAAGTACAAAAAAATATTTTTCTATTGTACTATTTAATATGAATGCCAAACAATTTATGAGGGCAACACTTTGGACAGAAGCACTCATTAATTTAATAACGCATAGTATCTGTTTATTGTTCTTAATTCCAAATCCTATAGTACTTTTATTTACGACTTTTGGCTTTTTAGGAAGATTGATAGGAGAACGGCTAAATCTATTACATTATAATAAGTATAAAATTGCACTTACATACAATTATCCACTTTATTGGACCATACTTATTATCAGCTTCGGAATCTGCCTGTTACCATTATTAAAGATAGCAATAACTCCAATAGTAGTAGGGATAATAGATATAATCTTTTTACCACTAGCAATCATAAGTTATATTGGATTAATGAAAATAAATAATTATAAATTAATTTATAAAAGGCTAAACACCAAAGTAGCAGCCTTAAACAGTAATCAAGCAAAAGACTATTCACGTCAAGCAATGGTAGATATTAAGGATAAAGATAAAAAAATTGATGAGAGAAAATTAAAAGGGAAAAAGGGGTATGACTTATTTAATACAATCTTCTTTGAAAGACATAAAGAAATTTTATTACGTAGTGCAAAATGGTTTGCAACAATCGCATTTTTTGTAATTCTGGGCCTAGGAATATTAACGCTCATAATGCCTGAAATGAAACCGAAATTAAATGACTTTTTATTAAATAACATTTCTTGGTTTGTAATAATTATGTATTTTATTAATCGTGGTTCTATTATTACCCAAGCAATGTTTTACAATTGTGATCATTCAATGTTAACTTTTAATTTCTATAGAAATCCCAAAGTAATATTAAATGTTTTTAAAACTAGAGTATTAACAGTATCTAAAGTAAACTTAATTCCTGCATTGATTCTTGCTATAGGAATACCAATACTTCTATATTTATCAGGAGGAACAACAAATATCTTGGATTATATTTCAATACCAATCTTTATTATTGCATTAAGTACTTTTTTCTCTATTCATTATTTAGTGATTTATTATTTATTTCAACCATATGATAAAAATATGGCTATGAAAAGTGTTACGTATTCTTTAATTTCTGCGGGAACATACTTACTTGCATACGCCTTTACAGACTTTAGAATGTCTACAACAGCATTTTCACTACTTGCCATACTAGCAACAGTACTTTATAGTGTGATAGCGTTAGTAGTTGTTTATAAAAAAGCTCCAGTAACATTTAAGATAAAGTAGAAAATTGACAAGTTTTGTGAAATAAGCTACAATGATAGTGTTACAAAAAACAATGAGGTGACTAATTTGAAACGAGGAAAACTAATCAGCTCGGTATTAGCAACACTTGGAATAGTTATGATATCAATAGCTTTAGTAATAGGAGAAGAAAATACATTAGAACAAGATAAAGTTATTGAAACAAAAAACAGTACAATTCAATTGAAGAATATGGCAGCGTCTGCCAATAATATAATAAATAAAGAAACAGAAACAAAAGAAGCAGAAGTAATTCCAATAGAGATGGAAGTTGCACCAGCATCTGTAATTATTCCACCAAGGATAGAAGTTTATGAAGGAATGACGATTGATGAACTAGCAGCAAAACTAAATAGAAATCTGGGAACGGGATATATCGCTGGTAAGGGATATTTAATTGCTAGTCAATGTATTGAAAAAGGCGTAGACCCTTATGTTGCAGTTGCGATTATGTTACATGAGACAGGATGTAAATCAAACTGTTCAGCCTTAGTTAGAAATTGTAACAACGTAGGTGGTCAAAAAGGATCTCCTGGCTGTAATGGAGGATCATATAAAGCTTTTGCTACTCTAGATGATGGAATTATCGGATTTATAAACAATCTACAAAAAAACTATTATGCAAAAGGTCTAAATACAATTGAACTAATTGCACCCAAATATGCAGCAAGTTCTGCATGGCCTGCAAAGATTAGAAGTTATGTAGAACAAATTAGAGCAAATTAACTACCATTCAGGTAGTTTTTAATTTTCTTAAATTGATTCTAAATAAAAAAAGAGACTACACTCTTATAATTCTACCTATATTTATAATGTCTTGCTTTCTCCATAGAAATATTTAAAATAATTCCCACAATAACCATATAAGAAAGTAGACTAGAACCACCGTAAGAAATAAAAGGTAAAGTAATTCCTGTAATTGGTAAAAGTCCTACAGTCATACCAATATTTTGTACTTGTTGAAACAGTAGCATCCCAAGAATTCCTGCTAAAATATATTTATCAGTATCAATTAATTTTCTTTTTGCAAGTAAGACAATTTGTGTATCAAAGTAAATAATAACTCCTAAAAGAATAATGACACCTAAAAGGCCAAAATTAGAAGCAAAAACTGCAAAGATAAAATCGGTAGAAGACTCAGGAAAATAAATTGGTGTTTGATTAAAACCATGTCCAAAAAATCCTGCAGATCCAATAGCGGCTAGTGCATTCTCTAATTGTAGACCAGTTCCACTTTGCCAATTAAATATACGTTCAAAACGATAAAATAAATCAGTTCCAAATAAATCAATAAACAAATCTTGTTGTAAAAAGAAGATACCAAAAATGATGCTCAATAAAAGTAAAATAACACCACCAGCAATCAAGAACCATCGAATTCGAATACCTGATGCAAACATCATACAAAAATAGATAATAAAATAAATGATAACTGCTCCCGTATCAGGTTGTAGAAAAGTTAAGATAGAAGGAATGAAAACAATTCCCAATGTTTTTAAAATAAAAATAAATTCCTGTTTCAAAGTAGGATTTTTATAATCACTCCTAAAATTGTGAATCATAGTAGCAAGCATCAACATAATAAATATTTTCATAAATTCACTAGGTTGAATACTACCAATACCTGGAATCGTAAACCAACATTTACTATTATTGACTGGCTCTGCAAAAAGCAACAGTCCCAGCAATAAAATATTTCCAAAAATATAAAGAAAAGTAGTATGTCGATATAAATACTCATTTTTCATATGAATTAAAAAAACTACTAATAAAGCTCCAATAAAATACCATAAAGCTTGTTTTAGTGCTAAATTCCCAAGTTCACTCGATGTATAAGTAAGGGCACTATAAATAGTAATAATACTAATAAAGGCCATAATGCATATAGGAATTAAAATCTTCTTGTTTATTTTTTTTAAAGCCATAATAATCTCCTCGCTATATATTATACCAAAAATGTGCAAAATTTATATCTAAAAAACATAAAATATCATGAAGGAGAGATATTTTATGAAAAAATTACCAGAGCTTTACAAAAATTTAAATACAAAGCCAATAGATAATAATAAAAAGGTATATTATATGGAAAATGAAGAACGAACTGTAAATTCATCATCAATAGAAGAAGAACTGGAAAGTATCTTTCATACATTAGGATATTCTTATAATATACCTGTAGAAATAAAAACTAGTACAGAAACTTATCATACAAGTTTAGTAGCAAAAACAAAAGAAAATGTGCTAACAATAGATAATCAAATCATACCAATTAAAAGTATTATACAAATTAAACGTAAATAAAAATGACAATAATTACTATTTACTTTTATAAATTTACCAGTTAGAATAGACATATAAGATGGAGGAAAAATATGAAAAAGAGTTATATAGTAATTGGAATTATCTTGGTAGTAATACTAGCAATTGTAATGTTCTTTGTAGGAAGTTACAACAATTTAGTAACTTTAGAAGAAAATGTAGATAATAAGTATGCCGATATTGATGTACAACTAGAAAGAAGAGCGGATTTAATACCAAATTTAGTAAATACCGTAAAAGGATATGTAGAACATGAAGATGAAGCTATTGAAAAAGTAACAACAGCAAGAGAAAATTTAGTAAATGCAAAAGGAATAGAAGAAAAAGCAAATGCTAACAATGAGCTTTCAAGTGCCCTAAATAATTTAATGGTAATCGTAGAAAATTATCCAGATTTAAAAGCTAGTACCAATTTTATTAATTTACAAGATGAATTAGCTGGTACTGAAAATAGAATTTCAACAGCAAGAAGAGATTATAATAATGTAGTAAAAGATTATAATGCAAAGATAAAAAAAATACCTACCAATATTATTGCTTCTATGAGTGGCTTTGAAGAAAAAGAATATTTTGAAGCAGACGAAGCAAAAACGGAAGTACCAAACGTGGATTTTAGTAATTAAAAAAGTTCACGTTCTTTTCAAATAGTAAAATGAAAAATATAATTAAAATATGTGTTGTAGGTATTTTGATCTGTTTATTAATGCCAAAATCAATAAATGCATTAGTAAAACCAACAAATGAATTTTACATTAATGATTATGCTGATATTTTAACAAAAGAAACAGAAGAATATATATTAGATAAATCCGTGGCTTTAGAAAAAGCGACGACAGCTCAAATTGTAGTAGTAACAGTACCTAATTTAGAAGGAGAGAGTCTAGAAGAGTATGCAACGGATTTATTTAGAGAATTTGGTATTGGTGATAAAGAAAAAAATAATGGACTTCTATTATTATTAGCACTAGAAGAAAGACAATTTAGAGTAGAAGTCGGCTATGGTTTAGAAGGAGTATTACCAGATGGTCTTACAGGAAGATATCAAGATGAATATATTATTCCTTATCTAAAAGAAAATAAATGGGATAAAGGAGTAAAAAACGGATATAATGCATTCTACAAAAAAGTAGCAGAAAGTTATAATCTAGAAGTAGGAGATATTGCGGTTACTAGAGTAAATACCTCTAATGAAAATTCAAACTTTGATATTTTTTCTATGACAGTTTTCTTTTTTATGCTTGGTATTCTATGGGGAACAACAGTATTTAATAAGGATATAAGTAGGAGAATTACATCTCCAATAGTCATTATCTTCGCATTAATTTTTAATGCAATACCAATGATTGTTTGTTATTTAAATAGTATTCCTATATTAATATTTGGAATAATTTTAGAGGGAACTGGTATACTATTATCACGAAATTCTAATGGAAGTTCATCTTTCTTCTATGGTGGAGGTGGCTCTTCTGGTGGAGGATTTGGCGGATTCTCTGGTGGTGGAGGTTCTTCTGGTGGTGGAGGAAGCTCAAGAGGTTTTTAGTCAAAAGAAAAAGTCCAAAGAAGGACTTTTTTTATTAACATAAATCAATAAATGTATCTGGAAGACAACGAAGAGCTCCAACACAATCTAGATTGATAGTGAAGAATTCAGAAGTACCAACATATCTATTAGTAGTAGTATCTAAATATAAAATACGACATGTACAGCAACAATCATCAATAGCTTCAATACGGAACACATTAGAAGTAGAAGTTTGATTGTTTGCAGTATAAGAAAAACTCCACGGAGTACCAGTGCAACAATTATATAACATAATTGGACGAGTATTATAACAAATAGTATTACAAATTGGGCCTAAATAAGGTTTATCACAACCACTATAATTCTCATTGTCATAATCTTGTCTTTGAAGTAATAAGATTTTCTTCAAAATATCCGCAAGGCAACCACAATCTTTTTGATTAGTATCTCCACAACTCATATCATCTCCTCCTTTCTATAAACAGGTGATAGAAGTATCTGGGAAACAGCGAATAGCACAAAAACAATTAGCAGAAATCGTAATAAATTCATTCGTTGCTGAAAAATTAGGACTAACACCATCTAATACCTGCAATGTAACACAATCATCATTAATGTTTTCAACTCGAAAAACAGTATGATTAGAAACTTCAAATACCGTACCATCCCTTTTATATAAGGAAATAGGACGAGTATTAAAACAAAGCATAGTAGGACTAGGACCCAAATACGGCTTAGAACAACTAATATCTATGGGACAACTATTAGAAGAATTCTTTTGAAGTAAATGAATTACTTTTAGTAAGTTTAGAATACAGTTATTACCTCTCATGTAACCACCTCTTAATCTTTATCTAATATAAAGTATTCCAAAAATAACAAATGGTGTTTATATATACCCATAAAAATAATATGTAAAAAAACAGTAAAAAATGTTAAAGTTTGTAAACAAACTTGACTAAATATAAATAAAATCTTTATAATAAACTTATAAGAATATAAAGGGTAGAGATATTCTTAACAAATTTAGGAGGTGAAAAAATGGGAGAAGATCAGTTTATGATTACGCCTGACGCATTAGAAGCAGGAATTAAAATTCAAGGAGAAGGTTCACTATTTGAAGATCAAATATCACTTATCCAATCTAAAGTTTTGAATTGTGCAAATGCTTGGAAAGGAGATGAATATGATTCATTTCAAAATCAAACAAATGCGGCTGCAGCAGAATTAACAGAATTAAGAGACTTTTTTGAAAAATATGGTGCAAATATAGTAAAATTTGCTGAAGATAGTGAAGAAACACAGAAAGCTATAAAAACTTATATTGATAGTAATAGATAAAATTATTAGTGAAAGGAGAAAAAATAATGTCTAGTGGAAATATACAAATTGGATATAATACAGTTGAAGACGTAGCAAACCAAGTACAAAAAGCAAAAGAAGCAGTAGAAACAATATTCAAAAGAATGGATGCAATTATTGAAGCAAATGTTGGAAAAGGCACTAATTTTCGAGGAATGACAGCCAATGCAATTCAAGAAGAATGGCAAAGAATTCGACCAACATTTTCAAATTATACTACTAAAATTGAACAAATTTGTTCTTCTGCACAATTTGCTAATCGCGAGTATCAAAATGCAGAAGAACTAGGTGTGGCAAATTTAGTTCACTTACCATAACTATAATGTATTGCATTGTATAATGCATACATTTCAAATAAAAGAATTTTTTCTTTTATTTGAAATGTATAAAAAGGAGACTAACTATTAAAAGTCAATATAAATTTTGAAAAATTTAATAGTTTGTTGTAAATTGGAAATTATCCC
>CALVYF010000015.1 GCA_944372055.1 uncultured Bacilli bacterium
AAAGTTTAAGAAAAGATGCAGACTTTGTTATTACTGATCATATTATTGTTACATATCATGGTAGTGATAAGATTAAAACTATGCTTGATCAATATTATGATTATGTTATGGGTGAAGTACTTGGTGATAAGTTAATTGTAGATGAAAGTCTTGCTTTTGATGATAAATTAAATGATGAGGAAGTTGCGATTCAAGTAGAAAGAGTTTAGATGCTCTTTCTTTTTTTTCTATAGTTTTGTATAATAATCTTAGAAAAGGGGAATAACCATGTATAAAAATGAAGAGGTAGAGGAATTAAAGCAAAAAGCTATTTTATGTGCAATTGTTTTTATCTTTGTTGTTGCTATTGGAGTAATATTAATTTTTAATCGCTTTGGGAATGAGGTCGATGCTGTTAGCCGAGCACTTCGTAATAAGGAGACTTTTGTTATTTTCTTTACTGATGATGATGACCGTTGTAAGAAGTGTTCTATGGTAGGAGAAGAGTTAAATAATTTAGGTGTGACTTATTATAATTTTAATGTTAGAGCATCTAGTTATAAAGATGTTTTAAAACGTATGAATGTGGATTATGAGGTTAGACTTCCGGCTATTTATGTGCTTGATAAAGGTGAGATTTCTTTTAACATTACTAATGTTCAAGATAAGCAAACGGTAAGAGACTTTATTCAAAATAATGATATTATTTCTCTTCTTGAAAAAGAAAGTTAGGTGATTATGTGTCTAATGTTGTTGTGTTAATTACAGGAGCTAGTCGTGGTATTGGTGCGAGTATTGCTATGGAATTTGCTAAGGCCGGAGTTCATGTTGTTTTAAATTATAACCGTCATGCTTTGATGGCAGAGAGGGTAGCTGAGAAAATTAAAGAAAAATATGATGTTGATGTTTTGTGTGTAAAAGCAGATATTTCTCAGGAAGAAGAAGTAGAAGCTATGATAAATCAAGTAGTAGACTATTTTGGTAAAATAGATATTTTAGTTAATAATGCGGGTATTTGTAAAGATAGTTTGTTACTTGATAAGTCAGTTTCTAATTTTCGTAAGATTTTGGATGTTAATTTAATTGGAACATATTTATGTAGTAAATATGTTGGTAAAGTGATGTTAGATCGTGGTAGTGGAAAAATCATCAATATTTCATCAACTAATGCTATTGATACATATTATCCGGAATCTTGTGATTATGATGCTTCAAAAGCGGGAGTTATTTCTCTTACTCATAACTTGGCACGAGAGTTTGCCCCTAATATTTCAGTAAATTGTATTTGCCCTGGCTGGGTGAAAACTGATATGAGTGAAGGACTTTCTATTGAACAAATTCGAGAAGAAGAGGACAAAATATTATTGCATCGTTTTGCAGAGGCTGAAGAGATTGCGAAAGTAGTAGTTTTTTTAGCTAGTTCCAAAGCTAGTTATATTAATGATTCTATTATTCGTGTAGACGGTGGAAGATTTTATGGATAGGAAAGTATTAATCTTACCAGGTGATGGTGGAGAAATTTTTGAAAGAGTATTGGGTACTACCTCTTCTGGAGAACTAGAAAGACATGCCACAGGTTATTTATAGTATATTAGACAAAAAGGGTTAGAATATCCAGGGTATGAACAAGATGCTGGATATTGTTTGGCTACTTATTTGAGTAGTTGTGGTTCTGTTGTTTTACAAATAGATGATTCTAGTGTCGTTTATTTTCCTGAATCTTTTGTTGATAGTCAATATCGTTGGCTTAAGAGTCATAAAAGGGAAATGAGAAGACTGGATTTTTCTATTGTAGATATAGAAGATGGTTGTATTTATCATTATGATCGTATTACTTTGGAAGGAGTACCTGTATATCAAAAGTTTAGGGAACTATTAGAAAGTAAAAATGTACGTTCTTCTACGGAAGCTAAGGAAGGAGAGTTGAATCATGTATCAAGAATTAAAAATTAGTGAAGAAGTTGTCAAACTTATAGAAGATGCTGAAAAGGATTGTCAAGAGGAGTTTTCAAAGATAGATAGAAATGGTTATTTCAATAGTTTAAAGGTTTTATCTAGTTTTCATAAGAATGAAATTACTGAGTCTCATTTTAATGCTACTACTGGATATGGTTATAATGATTTAGGAAGAGAGGGAATAGAGAAAGTATTTAGCGATATTTTGGGAGCAGAGAGTGCTCTTGTTCGTAGTCAGTTTATTTCTGGTTCTCATGCTTTAAATGTTTGCTTTTTTGCATTACTTCGTCCTGGAGATTTACTTCTAAGTATTAGTGGGAAGCCATATGATACTCTAGACCAAGTAATTGGTATTGAAGAAAATCCCAGTTCTTTGAAGAGTTTTGGTGTTTCTTATGATCAAATTGAACTTATTGATGATGATTTTGATTATGTAGGTATTGAAGAATATTTAAAAAATCACAAAGTAAAAGTAATAGAAATACAGAGAAGTAAAGGATATTCTACTAGAAAAAGTATTTCTATTGATAAAGTAGAGAAAGTCATTTCTTTAATAAAAAAAATTGATCAAACTGTTATTGTGATGGTTGATAATTGCTATTGTGAAATGGTTGGAGTAAAAGAGCCTACAGAAGTTGGTGCTGATGTTATGGTTGGTTCTTTAATTAAAAATCTAGGAGGAGGAATTGCTCCTAATGGTGCTTATATTGTTGGTCGTAAGGATTTAATTGATTTATGTGCTGAACGTTTAACTTTACCTGGGGAAGGTGCTGAAGTTGGTCCTACTCTTGGTATTAACAAACAAATATTACAAGGTATTTTTATGGCTCCTAGTGTTGTTGCATCGGCATTAAAAACTGCGGTTCTTACTAGTCGGGTATTAGAAAAGTTAGGATATGATGTAGAGCCTCATTATCAAGAGGAACGTGTGGATATTGTACAAAATATTATTTTTCGAGATCCAGAAAAGTTGATTCGTTTTACAAGAGGTATCCAGCAAGGTTCTCCAATAGACTCTAATGCGCTTGTTGAAGCTTGGGATATGCCTGGTTATAATGATAAAGTTGTTATGGCTAGTGGTTCTTTTACCCAGGGGTCTTCTATTGAACTTTCTTGTGATGGACCAATTCGTGATCCTTATATTGCATATATGCAAGGAGGATTAACTTACGATTATGGTAAACTTGGTCTTATGAAGGCAGTACAACTATTATTAGGTAAGTAGAGGAGTATTATATTATGTTAGTAGCATTCGTCTTAACTTTTTTTGCAGTTATCTTGGGTATCATTTTAATTACTTATATTTTATCTGCTGTTGGATTATGGAAGATGTTTCAAAAGGCTGGAAAACCCGGTTGGCCTTCTTTAATACCCATTTATAATACATATATATTATGTGAAATTACTGGTGTTAGTCCGTGGTGGTTAGTTATCAGTTTTGGTGCTGGTTTTATTACGGCTTTTATTCCATTTTTAGGTTTTTTTAGTTCTATTATTAGTATTTACTTTGGGGTTTTATTGGCAGTTAGTACTGCTCGTAGCTTTGGTAAAGAAGATGCTTATGCTATTGGTATTTATTTGTTACCTTTTGTTTTTTATTTAATTATTGGATTAGGAGATAGTACCTATCTGGAACCGAGGCCAATGGAAGATGTTATTTTCCATCATTTTCAGGGAAATAGTTCTTTAGATGATAGGAGTCAAGTTAAATATTGTTCCAGTTGTGGTAATAAAGTGACTTCTCAAGCTAACTATTGTGCAAATTGCGGAAAAGAATTATGATTTGTTCATATTCTTTTTTTTTCTTCATATATTTAATTAGAACTAAGGAGGAGTCGTATGATAAATAAACAGAATTTATGGTTTTTGACATTATTTAGTTTAATTTTAGTACTTAGTGTTTACTATATTACTATGCCTAATGATTTACTTAGTAAAGCTGTTTCAACAGAAGAAAAAGAAAATAAAAAGGAAAAGGTAGAAGAGACTGTTGAAGAAATATCTTCTCTTACCGCCATGCGAGTTAGTTTGGAAGAGGAACGACAAGGGATGATGGATGATTTACAGGAACAATTAACTAGTGATACTATTAGTAGTGAGGAGAAAAATAACGCTTACGAACAATTAAAGTATTTAAACACTTTACAAAGTAAAGAGGAAGAGCTAGAAAAACAGTTAAAAAAAGAATTTAAATTAGATTCTTTTGTAAAGATTGATAATACGAATATTTCTGTAGTATGCGTTTCCTCTAAACATGATAATGCTCTTGCTAATGATATTATGAGGCTTATTCAGTCAGGATATGAAAATAAGATGTATATTACTGTAAAGTTTCAGAAGGCCTAGGTAAAAGCATACAACAAAGTATTTTGCTTACATAGAATACTTTAGGTGGTGCTGATATGGCGAATGGAATACTAACCGCTAGAGAAAGAGAAATTTTTGAATTGTTGATTCAAAATATGACTACAAAAGATATTGCTAAAAAATTAAAAATTAGTGAGAAAACAATTCGTAATCATATTTCTAATACAATGCAGAAATTAGGAGTGAATGGAAGAGCTGCTGCGGTTGTAGAATTATTGAAATTGAATGAATTATCTTTATAAATCGTACTATTTTAGTACGATTTTTCATATACTTTTTTAGGTGATATCATGCTGAAATCTAGAGCGATACGTAAAATTTTTATTACTACTTTATCGTTATTTATTTTTTTGGTTGTTTATTCTTTGCCTACTTTAGATAATTCTTATGTTTTAAAAACTAATTTAGAAATTGAAAGTACTACGGGATTAGCTACTGATAATATTTATTTATTAAATGATGATGGTTATTTAGTGAAAAGTAGAGTCTTATTGGAAGGGACTACATTAGAAGATAAGATAGCTGAAGTTTTAAATCAATTAACGGTACGTGATGAAAATCATTTTCCTAAGGGCCTTTTTCCTTATATTCCTAAAGGTACAAAAGTGCTTAACATTTTGCACGGGGAGGGAAAAGTAACTGTTGATTTTTCACATGAGTTTTTGAATATGGATGTTTATACAGAAAAGCAGATTATTTCGGGTGTTGTTTTTAGTATTTTAGATTTAGGTGATGTAGAAGAAGTTATTATACTAGTTGAAGGAGAAGTTTTACGTGAGTATCCTAATACGAAAGAAGGTTTATCTAGTCCATTAACTAAAAATATAGGTATTAATCAGGAGTATAATCTTACTTCAAGAGATGATATTTCTAAAGTGGTTATTTATTATTTATCTAAAATTAATGATGAAGTGTATTATGTTCCGGTAACTAAATATTTAAATGATTCTAGAGATAAAATAAAAATTATTATAGATGAGCTTTCTACTAGTTATATTTACGAACCTAATTTGATGAGTTTTTTACATAGTCAGGTAGAATTATTAGATTATTATGAGCAGGAGAATGTGTTGTTTTTAAACTTTAATCAGTTTTTATTTGATAGTGATGATAAAGTTTTGGAAGAGGTTTTATATAGTATTTCTTATTCTGTATTTGATAATTATGATGTTTCTATGGTAATGTTTGAAGTGAATAGTCAATTTGTTGGTCAAGTATCTAGAGAAGGGGATATGGAAAGAAAGTAATACTTTCTTTTTTTTCTTGTAAAAAGGTATTGCAACAAAAGGGAAATTATTGTATAATCTATGTTGTCAGTTGATTATGTCTGCGTAGCTCAGCTGGATAGAGCAATCGCCTTCTAAGCGATCGGTCAGGCGTTCGAGTCGCCTCGCGGACACCATTTAAAAAATAAAGACCTAGGAATTAGGTCTTTTTTTGTTATGATATTGGAGAGGTGATAGTATGAAAGCAAAGATTGAATATGATGATTTTGCAAAAGTAGAATTTAAAATTGGTGTAATTTTAAAGTGTGAAAAGCATCCTAATGCAGATCGTTTATTAGTTTTTCAAATTGATGTAGGTGAAGAAAAGCCTCGTCAAATTATTTCTAGTATTGCTGAATTTTATACTCCGGAAGAAGTTGTTGGTAAGAGAGTAGTAGTAGTTACGAATTTGAAAAAAGCAAAGTTTAGGGGAATGGAATCCGATGGTATGTTAGTATGTGCATCTTTGGAAAATGACCTTGATGTTGAATTGTTGACGATTACTAAGAATTTTCCTGCTGGTACTAGAGTAGACTAAAAAAGACAAATTGGTTTTATTTGTCTTTTTTTTCTAGTTTTGGATTACGTCCAGTAACGCAAGCTAATAATCCATGAAAGGATTTTAATTCTTTTCCCCAGGCAATTTTTTTATCTGCTTTGCTGACGATTCGTCCTTCTTGGTATTTACTTCTTGAAAAGGCTATAGACTTTACTTTTTTTCTTTTGCTGGAATCAATGATATTTTTTTTGATGTTTGTAGGTAACTTTTCAAATTTTTCTTGATTATGAAGTTCGGCATCTTTATCATTTAATGTACGTACTGGAAAAGGAAACATATGGTGAATGATTCCATCTAATATAATTTCTCTTTCAACTTCTTCTTTAAACAGTTCTGGGTACCAAGTAGCTGCATTGACTGCTGCTTCTATAGGATGAGTGAAACCATGTTTATTAAAAAACTTTTTCTTATAGTCATTATTTTGCCAAGGAAGTTCATATAAATCATGAAACAGGGCTATTCTTATTGCTCTTTTTTGTTCTTCTTTTTTCCATTTTTTCTTTTTCGTGAGTTTATAAGTTAAAATAGCATCACTGATAATATGTTCTCCAAGACTTACTTTCGCATGATGAGGAAACTCTTCTGCATTCATTCTTTTTTGAAATTCTTCGTGTTCGATAATAGGAATTGCGATTTGAAGAAACTCTTTTTTTTCATGTTCATTTAATTCAAATCTATTTAGTAAATCGTTTAATAGTTTTTCATTTTGTATATGCAAGTTTATCATTCCTTTTCTTTTTGGTTATGAGGTAATAGTTTTTAAAAACCTTTTGCTAGAGGAAATTGTGCTTTATATTTTTGCACTCCTATCTGAAATTTGTTGTGTTTTTTCTTTCATTATTGCTCATCCTTTCTTTCAGTATAAAAAAGATTTATTTTTTTGTCAATTTTGTAGGGAAAGATTTAGTTTTATCTAATAATAAAGATGGAGGTGGAAGAATTATTGAAAGTAATATTGCAAGATGGTAATAAAGATTGTGGTGTTTGTTGTTTGCTATCTATTATTCGATATTATGGGGGAGATGTATCGAGAGAATATTTACGTGAACTAACAGGTACGACAAAATCAGGTGTTTCTTTTTATCAGTTATTAGAGGCAGCTTCTTCTTTAGGCTTTTCTTGTGAGGGAGTTAAAGGTGAGCTTTCTTTTTTAGATACTTCTAGACTTCCTTGTATTGCACATATTACTTATCAGAAAAAATATCAACATTTTGTTGTTGTATACGAAATGGATAAAGCCAAAAAAGAAATTATTTTAATGGATCCAGCGAGAGGTAAAGTAACTTTACCTTTGGCGGAATTTACGATGTTATCTAGTGGCTATTTTCTTTATTTGGCTCCTAATAAAACATTACCTGTATTTTATGAAAAAAAGACTTTAGTTTTGTTTATTCAGTATTTTTGTAGACGTTATAAACTATATTTTATTCTTCTTTTCATTAGTTCCTTTTTTTGTCTTTTTTGTCAATTAGTGATTACTTTTCATTTTCAGTATTTGTTTGATTATGCAGTTATGTACTCTGTATTTTCTCTTGTATTGCAATTTAGTTTTTTTCTCTTTCTTTTTTATTTAAATTTATTGTGCTTTCGTTTTTTTAAGAGTTTCCTTTTGACAAAATTAGGAATGATTTTTGATAAAGAATTAATATTTTATGTTTATCAGCAAATTCTTCTACTTCCATATTTGTTTTTTAAAAATAGGTCACTTGGTGAAGTGATGGAACGTCTACAAGAAGTTATTAAGATTAAGAATTTTCTTTTACGATTATTTTCTTCTTTTTTTATTAATTTTTTCTTTTTCCTTGTCTTCTTATGGTTATTATTTCAAGTTCATTGGGGATTTGTGATTTTACTTTTTTGTTATGTTTTATTTTCTTTTGGTTTAAGTTTGGCATTACATTTATTAAAAAAGAAGAGACAAAAAAAGATTCTTTCTAAGCAAGATTTTATTCAATCTTTTTTAGCAGAGACTTTTCAGAATGTTGATACAGTAAAAGGTCTTCATTTAGAGTATACGTTTTTAGAGCAGTTTCAGAAAGAGTATGATTATTATTTACTAAAGTCTTATCGATTGGATAGGGTACTTTTATGTGAAGAGTATATAAGACAATTTTTCTTTTATATTATTCTTATTATTTTTTACGGTTTATGTGCTTATATGCTTATTAATGACTTTTTGACTGTTGCGGAAGTTTTCGTATGTCAACATATCTTTCATTATCTAGTAGGATATTGTGATGAGTTTTCTTCTTTCTTTTTTGAGAGTTATCAGATTCCAATTTTAATTTCTAGAGTTCAAGATTTATTTACTTTATTTCGAGAAAATTTTGATGGCGGAGGTTATTATCAACTGATGCAAATTCGTGGCGATATTGTTTTTTCTCGTCTTACTTTTTCTTATTCTAGTAGAACTTTGTTTTCCGACTTTTCATTTACTATTCCGTTTGGAGCGAAGATTCTTTTAACTGGTGAATCTGGTGGTGGCAAAAGCAGTTTAGTTAAAATACTTATGAGATATCTAGATGTTCCTTATGGTATGGTTCGGATTGGTAATTTTGATATTAATCATATTCATTTAGAACTCTTACGTGAGAAAGTATCTTATGTTACTGGTGGAGAATTATTATTTTCTAATACTTTTTTATATAATATCACTTTAAATCGAGATATAGATAATGAAAAGGTAGAGAAGGTTTGTTCATTAGTTTTACTTAGTTCTCTTATAGAAAAACTTCCTCTAAGATATCAAAGTATGGTAGAAGAAAATGGTTTTAATTTTAGTAGTGGTGAACGTCAAAAAATCTTGCTTGCTAGAGCTTTACTTAAAGATAGTGATATCTATATTTTTGATGAGGCTTTCCATCAAATCGATATCGAACAGGAAAGAATTATTTTATCTAATATTTTTTCTTATTTACATGATAAGACGGTTATTGTGATTAGTCATCGGTTGCAGCATTTGGATTTATATGATAGAAGGTATCGATTAGAGAAGGGGAAAATTTATGAGATCTAAAAGTTATGAATCTTTCTTTAGTATTTGGATTTTTTTCTTTATTTTCTGTTTTCTTCTAGTTGTGACTTTTATTTTTAGTGTTGGTGCTTCTAATATTCGGAAATATGAGATGTTACCTGGGGTGGTTTCTTCTAAAAATCAGGTGATGTTAATTGTTTCTTCTAAACAATTGGAATGGTTTTATCATAATAAAGTGGTATTGATTGAGGGAGAGAAAGTTTCTTTTTCCATTGATAGGGTATTACGTAATCTTAGTTTAAATCGACATAAGAAAGTTCATCAAATATTTTTGTCTGTTCCTATGAAAGGTTATTTAGTTAATGATTCTATTTCTATTGGTTGTTTGCAAAAACGAGTTTCTTTTGTTTCTATCTTTTTTGAAATGTGGAAAGGAGGTTAAATGCAAGTAGTTAGTAATTTGGAATTAGATAAAGTGAAAGGAGGTGTATCTGGTTGGGTGGTAGTTGGCATTGCTGCAATTGTTGTTTTTCTTGCAGGTGTGTTTGAAGGAATTACCAGCCCTAATCCTTGTCAAAAATGAAAAAAGTGGATGTTAATGAGTTGGATTGTATTATTGGTGGAGATAGTATTTCTGGAACTGTGATTAATGCATTTACCAATGTTATTAAACTGTTGATGGATGCTGGAAGAAGTTTTGGGAGTGCAATCAGGAGAGTCAGTGAGGGTAATTTATGCCCTTTAGAGTAGTAATTAAGCGCTTGTTATTCTTTATTTGTCTATTTTTTTGCTTTATTTTGCTTTACCAAATTGGGTTTCTCGTTGGTAGATTGTTATAATAATAGGCTTTTCTTACAAAAAGTTTACAAAAAATGTTGAAATATAAAGAAAGGTTTGATATAATTCATTGTAGTTAAAGCGAAGGGAGGGATAATTGATGGCAACACAAGTAACAGTAAAAAATGGTAATTTGGATTTAGCACTAAGAAAATTCAAACAAAAAGTGGCTAGAGACGGTGTCCCTTCAGAGTGCAAAAAACGTGAATCTTATATTAAACCAGGAGTAGCTAGAAGAGCAGCTAAAAAAGAAGGAATTAAAAATTCAAAGAAAAGAAATCGTAAAGATAACAGAGACTAAGGTCTCTTTTTTTACATATTTAAGGAGGATTTATGTTAAAGGTTTCAAAGAAGTTTAAAAGTCTTGCTTTAGCAGGATTATTATCTTTTTGTATTATTCCTGTTAATGGATGTAGCAGTAAAAATAGTAATGAAGGTTATGAACCAACTGAATATGCAGAGGGAGAACATCAAATTGTTTCTGTAGAAAAAAGCTTCGATCCATTCTTTGGTAAAAATGGTACTTATGGATTAGAAGCACCAGAGGGATATAAAATTACTGATTATGATTATGATAAAACTGATTATTTTGGTTTTGATGATTATACTTATGAAAATGTAGTTCCTGTAGAAGTTTTAAATCCTAATAATATTGGTACACCATTAGAAGAAACTGAAGAAGTTAGTGATGTTTATGAAAGTGGAGAACATGTTATTGTAGATATAAAGCGTGGTTTTAATCCTTTCTTTGGTAAAGGAGATCAAGTTTTTCATTTAACAGCACCAGAAGGATATGATGTTTTAGATTATGATTATGATAAAACTGATTCATTTGAATTTGTAAATATTACATATGTTAATAATCAACAGGTTAAGGTTAATGATATTAATCATTATGGTGAAGTCGTAGATAAAGTAGAGAGTAAAGAACAAGGTAATACATATGATGTTGGTACTGATTTTATGGTAGTATTAAATCGTAATTTCAATCCATTCTTTGGTAAAGATGAGATGAAGGAAGTATCTAATATTCCTGGTTATGTAGTTGTTGATTATGATTATGATAAAACCGATTCATTTGAATTTGAAACGATAGTTTATAAAAATATTGTACCTGTTGTTGTGGAAAATGAAAATAAAATTGGAGTTCCTGTTTCACCGGTAGAAGAAGATACACATAGCGATGGTATTTATGGTGAGGGTGAACATGTACTGGTGGATATCGATAGAAATTTAAATTTTTTATCAGGTTATAGTGGAACAAAAGAAGTAACGGCACCTGATGGGTATGAGGTTTTAGATTATGATTACGATAAAAATGATGATTTTGAGTTTGACACTATAGTTTATAGTAATGATGAAAGTGTTTCTGTAAGCAATAGTAATGATTTTGGTAAAGTCTTAAAAAAATAGAAGATGTAAAATTTGACGAATTCTTTATTTTTTGATATAATTTGTTGGATTTTGAGGGGGAATATTTGTGTTTTATTCAGATGAATCAGTAAATGATTTACTTCAATATTCTAAAAGTATGGTTGACGATATAGCTAGTAAAAAAACTAAGCAAAACGATTTTTTAGTAGAACAATATTTAATATTTGCAGGTATGTTAGCTTATTATGGATTTGAGCATATTGATGAGATATACAAAGCATTTCAAAATACGGGGTTTGTTGATAATTTAGGAGATGTTTCATATTTTATAAATGATTTAGACGAGAATTGTAAATGTCCAACATTTTGTCAAGTTAATATTAAAAGTAGAGGAAGACAATATTTTATAGATAGAAACATTCATTATTTTAGTAGACAAAACTCCGATGATAGTTATTCGAAGTTTATGGAAAGATTAGTTCATGAGGTTAATCACTGCGTAAATTCTAGTATAAATCCCATTTGTAAAAGAGATACAAAATTATTGTATCGGATAGGTCTTAGTTTAGCTTCTATTTCAAATGATGATGTTGAGTCATTAGCCTTGGAGGAAGGAATTAATACTTTACAAACAGCAGAAATTATGAAGTGTATTGTAAGATTTAGCCAATATAATATTGATGATCCTGCTATTAGTGAAGCATTAGAAAAATTAAAACATGTGAAAGTTCGAGATTTGGGTTTAGGGTATGAAATTATTACACCAATGTTAAGTCCTCTATATCAAAATAAGAATTTTTATCATTTGGTTAGAGAAGGGAGGATTACTGGCTCTATAAAAGAAGTTAGAGAAGATTTTGACTCACACGTTGGTGAAGGTGCATATTTTGAGTTTAGTAAAGCTGTTGATTATTCTTTGATTAGAAATCATAATAAAAGTGAGGCTATAGAAAAAGTTCTAAGATTAGAAGCGCAATATATAAGAAATAATTAATTGTCTAAATCTTTATTCTTTTGTATAATAAAATTAGGAGATGAAATTATGATAGAAAAATTAAAACAAGATATGATTGAAGCTATGAAGGCAAAAGATAAAGATCGTTTGACTACTATTCGTATGATTAAAGGGGACCTTGATAAAGAACATATTGATAAGAAATGCGAAATTAATGATGATTTATTAATAGAAGTTGTTAATCGTGGAATTAAGCAGAGAAAAGATTCTATTTCTGAATTTGAAAAAGGTGGAAGAAACGATTTAGTTGAAAAAACACAAAAAGAAATTGATATTTTACAAAGCTATTTGCCAGAACAGCTATCTTTAGAAGAGATTTCTTCTATTATCGATGAAGCTTTTCAAAAAGTAAATCCCGAAGGAGCACGTGATATGGGTAAAATTATGAAAGAAGTACAACCAAAATTAAAAGGCCGTGCAGATATGAAACAAGTTAGTGAAATTATTAAATCGAAATTACAATAAAAGACTAAAAAGTCTTTTTTTTTCATATCTTTTATTAGGTGATGCTATGTGCTTTCTAGAGTAAAAGATTATATTTTGGATCAAGAATTTCGTCTTACTTTGTTAGAACATCGTTTTTTTGCGATTAATTTTTCCAAGATTTTGTCTTTAGAAGATACTAGGGTTTCTTTTTTAACTAGTTATGGAAGAGTTGTTGTTAAAGGAAAAGATTTTGTATTACAACGTTTACTAGAAGAAGAAGTTTTAGTTGGAGGAGAAGTTGATGGTATTGAGGTGTTCTATGAATAATCATTATCGTATTTTAATTCAAGGAAAAAACCCTTCTTATTTTTTATCTTTATTGATTAGTAAACATATTTCTATTTATTGTAGAGAAGAAACTTCTATTGGCCTTATTTTAGAAATTAATGCAGCGGATTATCAAAAAGTTATGGATATTAAGACGAGTTATCAAATTACAATTTTAAATCGTTATGGATTTTTAAAGTTGCAATATTTATTTTCTAAATATTTTATTTTTTTGTTAGGACTAATTTTCTTTTTTACTGTGTTATTTACTCTTAGTCATTTGACATTTGAAGTGGATGTTATTCATTCTAATCATGAGATTCGAGAAATTATTTATCAAGACTTGAAAGAACTAGGAATTGAAAGGTTTCATTTTAAAGTTAGTTATGAAAGAAAGGAAGAAATCGTAGAGAAAATTTTAGAAAAGGAAACTGAACGTATTGAATGGCTGGAAATAGAAGAGGTAGGTACTAAATATTTTGTTCATGTAGAAGAGAGAAAGAAAAATAAAGAAGAAAAGGAATGCTCTCCTAGAAGTATTGTGGCAAAAAAAGATGCTATGATTTTGGATATTCAAGCAGAAGAAGGAGAAGTTGTAAAAAAGAGGTTTGATTATGTAAAGAAGGGAGAGGTTGTTGTCAGTGGCCTTATTTATAATAAAGAAGAAATTGTTAGTAAACGATGTGCTAGAGGAAAAGTCTTTGGTGAGGTATGGTATCAAGTAAATTTATCTATACCTAAGCATTATTATGAAGAAAAAGTTACGGGGAGAAAAAAGAGTCAACTAGAAATACAGTTTTTAGATTCTACTTATCATTTGTTTTCTCATTATAAAACTTATAAAAAGAAAAGTATCTCTATTTTTAAATCTAGGATTTTGCCGATACAGTTTTTATTTTCTACTTATTTGGAAACCGATGTAATTAATAAAAATTATACACTTTCATCTATTGATTCTGTAGCAATGAAGCTGGCTTCTAAGAAGTTAAGTCATAAGCTTTCTAAAGATGATGAGATTATTTCTAAAAAAATTTTGAAAAAGTACGAAAAAGATAGTAAAATAGAAGTAGAAGTGTTCTTTAGAGTAAAGGAAGATATTACCGATGTAGTAAGTATTAGCGATATAGATATTACTAAAGAGAACCAGCAAGAGGAGGAGTAGACATGTTTGGACCACTTTCGTCTACAATTCAAGGGGTTGTTAATTTTACTTGGCCTATGGTACTTATTTCTACAATTATTATTGTTTCTTTTCGCGTTGCTTATTTATGGAAAAATCACTCTAAATTTGTTTTATATCAAGATCTTTTAATGTTGTGTTTTATTATTTATGTTTTGTGTTTGTTCCAAGTTGTGACTTTTCAAGATACTGTCAGCTGGTCTAGTAATAATTTTATTCCATTTAAAGAAATTTTTCGTTATGATTTTGGAAGTCGATTATTTGTTAAAAATGTTGTAGGAAATATGCTTTTGTTTTTACCTTTTGGTTTTTTTATTAGTTATTATTTAAAATGTGAAAAGGTATGGCTTCCTATTGTACTTACTTTGATTGCTTCTTGTTCTATTGAAACTGTGCAAATGATTATTGGTAGGGTTTTTGATATTGATGATATTCTTTTAAATTTATTGGGTGGTATTTTAGGATTTCTTTGTTATTATGGACTCTCTAAAATTGGTGAAAAATTGCCGAGTGTCTTGAAAAGTGAGATGTTTTTAAATATAATAGCGATTGTCTTATTAATTGGTTTAATTACGTTGATATAGGGGTGATAGAATGAATGAATTAGAGATTTTTAATCAGACAGATGAAGAAATTAGTGAATTAGAAACAGTAAAGGATGTTTTGAATTATGCTATTAAAAAAGAAAAATTAGAGAATGTAATTTTTAATGTTATTATTGTAGATAACAACTATATTCATGAGCTTAATAAAAATTATCGACATATTGATAGAGAGACAGATGTAATTACTTTTGCTTTAGAAGATGAAAAAGATATGGTTATTCCTGATGATGAAAGAGTTTTAGGTGATATTTATATTTCTATTGATAAGGCGAGAAGTCAAGCTAAAGAGTACGGTCATTCCTTATTACGAGAACTTTCTTTTCTTGCTGTTCATGGATTTTATCATTTATTGGGGTATGATCATATGACAAAGGAAGAAGAAGTGGTTATGTTTTCTAAGCAGGAGGAGGTATTACATGAGTGCAACATCGAAAGATAAGAAGAAAAAACTCCTTGATAAGAAAAGATTAGTCGATAGTTTTCGTTATGCTTTTTGTGGTATCTGTGAAGCTTATAAGGGAGAGCAAAATTTAAAAATTCATACCGTGATTGCGGTATTGGTTGTTATTTTTGGTTTTGTTTTTCATATTAGTTATGTTGAATGGCTAGTATGTCTTGTTTTAATAGGATTAGTGTTAATGGCTGAATTTTTTAATACAGCCATTGAATATGTTGTTGATTTGGCATCTCCTGATATTCATCCTTTAGCGAAGCTTGCAAAAGACACTGCAAGTGCAGGAGTTCTTATGATGGCAATTGTTTCTGCTATTATTGGTCTTATTATTTTTATTCCAGAGGTAATTGAATTTGTGGAGGTATTATTATGAAAGAAAAGTTATTAGAATTACATCAAAATAGTTATGTTCCAATTTCCAATTTTCCAGTATCTGCTTGTGTAGTTACTAAGGATGGCAGAGAGTTTTATGGCGTTAATGTAGAAGATGCTAGTACTAGAGCAGGTACTTGTGCTGAAAGAACAGCCATTTTTAATGCTATTACTGCTGGGGTAAAAAAAGAAGATTTTTTAGAACTTCATGTAATGGTATCTAGTGGAAAAGTAGGAATGCCTTGTTTTGTTTGTCGTCAGATGATATCTGAGGTATATTCTAAAGATGCTAAAGTATATTGTTATTCTACTAATGGTGATGTGATAGAACATACGGTAGAAGAGTTGTGTCCATATCCTTTTGGGGAGGATGATTTAGTATGAAATGCGGTTTTGTTAGTTTAGTTGGACGTCCTAATGTTGGTAAAAGTACATTGCTTAATAGTTTACTTGGTATGAAACTTGCTATTACGTCTAATGTTAGTGGAACTACTCGTAATGTTATTCAAGGAATCTATAATGATTCTGATTCTCAAATTATTTTTATTGATACTCCTGGTATTCATAAACCTACTCATAAATTAGGCAATTTAATGAATAAAAAAGCTTATAATCATACAGAAGGTGTCGATATTATTTTATTTTTAGTCGATATTTATAAAGGTTTTGGTAGGGGAGATGAATTTATTTTAGAAAAAATAAAAAATCATGGTGTTCCTGTATTTTTACTTTTGAATAAAGTTGATCAATTTAAAGATAAGAGTGTTTTATTAGAAAAAATTAATGAATTAAAAGAAAAGTATGATTTTGCAGAAATTATTCCTATTTCTGCGAAGAAAAAAAATAATTTAGATAGTTTAATTTCTTGTTTAAAGAAGTATTTACCAGATATGGATAAGATTTATTCTGATGAAGATCTTACTAATGTTTCTACAAGATTTATTATGGCCGAATTTGTTCGTGAAAAGGTTTTAGAACTTACAAGAGAAGAAATTCCACATAGTGTTACTTGTTATGTTGAAAATTATGAAGAAGATGAAAATGTTGTTCATATTCAAGTGTTAGTTGTTGTAGACCGAGATAATATCAAAAAAATTATTATTGGTAAAGGTGGAGCTATGTTAAAGGAAATAGGAAGTCGTGCTCGTCATGATATGGAAGAGTTTTTAGGAAAGAAAGTTTATTTAGAAACTTATGTAAAAACTTTAAAAAATTGGCGAGATGAAGAAAGATATTTCCTAGAACTTGGATTAAAGGATGAAGACGAATAAAAATTTGAATAAAAAATAAAAGAAATCATCACTATAAAAATATAGAGGTGATTTTTAATGGAAAATATTTTATGGGAATTATTTAAAAAAACAGGTGAAATTAAATATTATCGTTTGTATCAAGCCGTTATAAAGAAGAAGTGATGAGATTTGAAGTTAGAGTGTGTAGAAGGTATTGTTTTAAGTGAGACAAATTATAGTGAGTCTAGTAAGATTTTAAATGTTTTTACAAGAGAGTATGGTCTTATTGGCATTATGTCTAAAGGTTGTCGTAATATGAAATGTAAGTTACGCGGTGTTAGTCGTAAACTTTTATATGGAAAGTTTCATATTTATTATAAAAAAGATGGTATATCTACATTAACAGCTGTAGATGTTATAGAGTCTTATTCTAAGTTGCTTACAGATTTAGAAAAAGTAAGCTATGCTTCTTTTTTGTTAGAACTTACATTACAAGTAGTAAGAGAAAATGATGATTCTGAAATTTTAGATTTATTAAAAGAGACATTAAAGAAAATGGAAGAGGGATTTTCTTCTATTGTTTTGACTGAAATTTTAGAGTTAAAGCTTTTAAATTATTTAGGTGTTAGTCCTAGTATTGATTGTTGTAGTATCTGTGGTAGTGATAAAGGTATTGTTACTATTGATTCTAATGCTGGAGGGTATTTGTGTCGTAATTGTTATCATAATGAACCTATTGTTTCTGATAAAGCTATAAAATTATTACGCTTATTTTATTATGTAGATATTAAAAATATATCTAAATTAGAAGTTAGTGATACTGTTGTTTTAGAAATCAATCAGTTTTTAGATGATTATTATGATAGATATACGGGTGTTTATTTAAAGAGTAAAGAGTTTATTAGGCAGTTGAATAAATTGACACAAAGCTAGTTTTATGATATAATATCCACTAATTTCAGGGGGTATTATTATGGTGAAAGAAGAGAGATTATTGAAAATTTTGGATACTATTGGTTTCCTTTTGGCATTATTTGCTTTATGTATTTTAATGATAGTATTAGTACAAGTAAATATTTATTTTTTAATTGTTTTTGGTATGCTTTTTATTTATACTGTATTTCAATTAGTTGAGTTTTTGGAAAATTTGATTTCTTATCCAAAAAAAAGACGTATTCTTAAGTATTCGTTTAGAACTATTCATAATTAGGAAGTGTCAATTGACATTTTCTTTTTTTTGTGATATAATATTGCCACATTTGAAGGGGATGGTTGTATGTTAACTAGATTTAAGAGTTTTACTTTTAAAAGAAGAATAAAAAAATATTCTTCATCACCAGTTTCTATTATGAAATATCAATATTTAGTTTGGTAGATAAGAACTATAAAAATTCTTGACATAATTTTTTTAGTTTTGTATATTATATGTAATAAGTGTGATGACCGGTGTGGAAAGCCGCGAGCAGTATAAGACAAAGCTGATTCTTCTAGAATAAGTAAGGTGGAACCGCGGGGAAACTCGTCCTTACATATTCTAGAATTTTTTTTATTTATAAAGAAGGTGTATATTATGGACTATCGTATGTTAATTTTTATTCGTACTATTACTTATTCGGGAGATTACCGAGGGAAGTAGTTTAGTTTTTTAGAATAATAATTATTATATAGAAAAGGAGAAATATTTATGGAAAAATTAACAATGGAAAAATTAACTAATTATTGTAAGCAATATGGATTTATCTTTCAAGGAAGCGAAATTTATGGAGGACTTGCAAATACATGGGATTATGGTCCTTTAGGTGTAGAGTTAAAAGAAAATATTCGTAGAGCTTGGTGGAAAAAGTTCATTCAAGAAAGTCCTTATAATTATGGTATTCAATCAGCTATATTAATGAATCCTAAAACTTGGGAAGTATCAGGACATGTTAAGATGGCAACAGATCCACTTATGGATTGCAAAGATTGTAAAGAAAGATTTCGTGCTGATAAAATAGTTAATCAATATTTAAAAGAGCATGATAGTAGTGAACATGCAGATGGATGGAGTCATGAACAATTAGAAAACTTTATTAAGGAACATCATATTAAGTGTCCTAACTGTGGTAAAGAGAATTTTACTGATATTCGTGATTTTAATATTATGTTTAAGACATTCCAAGGTGTTACTGAAGATAAGAAGAGTACAATTTATTTGAGACCTGAAACTGCTCAAGGTATGTTTGTTAACTTCTTAAATGTTCAAAGAAGTATGCGTGCAAAACTTCCTTTTGGTATTGGTCAAACTGGAAAAAGTTTTCGTAATGAGATTACTCCTGGTAACTTTACTTTCCGAACTCGTGAGTTTGAACAAATGGAGTTAGAATTTTTCTGTAAACCAGGAGAAGATGAAGAATGGTTTATTTATTGGAAAAATTATTGTATGGACTTTTTAACTTCTTTAGGTATGAAGAGTGAACATTTACATTTTTATGATCAAAAGAAAGAAGAACTTGCTCATTATAGTAAAGCAACAACTGATATTGAGTATTTATATCCATTTGGATTTGATGAGTTATGGGGAATTGCTAATAGAACTGATCATGATTTAAAAAATCATATGGCAGGTAGCGGAGAAGATTTTATGTGTGTTGATCCTGAAACTAATGAGAAATTTATTCCATATTGTATTGAACCAGCGTTAGGATTAGATCGTGTTATTTTAGCTTTTTTATGCGAAGCATATGATGAAGAAACATTAGAAAATGGAGATACTCGTGAAGTAATGAGATTCCATCCAGCTCTTGCTCCATACAAAGTGGCAGTATTACCATTAAATAAAAAATATCATGGAGATAAGGCTAGAGAAGTTTATGGTATGCTAGCAAGTCATTTTTCAACCAGTTATGATGAGACTGCATCTATTGGTAAACGTTATAGAAGATGTGATGCTATTGGTACTCCATTTGTTATTACAGTGGATGATGAAACTTTAAATCATGGTACTGTTACTTTAAGAAATCGTGATACTATGGAACAAATTGTATTACCTTTAGAAGAAGTTGTTAGTTATGTAGAAGAAAGAGTTAAGTTTTAATTCTTTCTTTTTGTATTTATAGAAAAGTTGCTTTCTTTTTGTTATACTGATAATGTTATAGAAGAAATTATTGGAGGTGGAATATTTATGAGACCAGTGATAGGAGTTCCGTTAAGATATACTCGTACAAGTGATGAAAGACCAATTCTATATATAGGAGAGAAGGTTAGAAGAACGCTTCAAAAAGCAGGTGGGGAAGTTTTTTCTATTACACCTCCTCAAGATGTAGATTATATTAATACGAGAGGAAATGAATTTCCTGAGTTAACTGAAGAAGAAAAAGAGTTAATTCATAGAAATTTAGAGTATTGTGATGGATTGTTTTTTCCCGGTGGAATTAAAATTACTCCGTATGATAGATATTTATTAGAAGTTGCGATAGACAAGAAGATACCAGTTTTGGCAGTTTGTCTTGGTATGCAAATGATGAGTTGTTATGATGAAGAAGTAAAATTGGAAGCGAATGAAAGTGATATTTTACATAATCAAAAGGATGATTACTTATCCTTATCTCATGAAGTAACTATTTTGAAGAATAGTAAATTATATGAAATTATTGGTAAGGAAAAAATTATGGTTAATAGTTTTCATAATTATCATGCAACAAGTAATCATGTTTATAGAACGGTTGCGACTAGTTCTGATGGGCAAATAGAAGCGCTTGAATATCCTACGGATACCTTTCATTTGGGTGTTCAGTGGCATCCAGAGATTAGTTATGATTTTGATGAAAATTCTAGAAAAGTTATTGATGCATTTATTAGTCATGCAAAAGAAAGACGCTGTATGAGAAAAGATTCGGCTGTTGTTACAGTTTAGCTTTTCTTTTTTTATTTCCTTATGATATAATAGAGGCATTCATTGGTTTTAGGAGGGGGAATATTATGATGAAGATTAAGAAATTTGCTACTTATGCTGCAATTGGACTTTTAGCTACTTCTTTTGTAGGGTGCTCTAGAGAAGATTCTTTAGACGGTGAGAAAGTTGATTTCTCTCAAGTGGAAAATATGAGTTTTTCTGATAATCAAGCTATTAGTACTACTTTAGAAGAAAAACTTGGTATTTCTATTAGTGAAGAGGCAGCAGAATTTTTAGATGCTGATAGTGTTTTAAAGGCAGTACAAGGTGATAGTATGAATCAAGCTGAGTACCAACAATTGGTTGATAATTCTTATATGTATTTTTCTCAACGTGTAAAAGAAGATAATCCAGAATATGCTGGCAAAAATTTATATGTGTCTTATGAAAATATGCCTGCAGTTATTGAATTTGATCAGGAAGACTATACTGGTGATTCTACTGTTAATGAGTATTTGACAAATGTGTATTCTCTACAGCAAGGAATTAGTTCTAATGAAGAAGATTTGTCTCAAAGGGCAGAAGATGTTGCGAGAGATATGGTTTTACTTTCTTCTGTGGATATTGAAGCTAAATCAACTCTTATTGGGAACGATGAAGTGTTTGTAAAGGCAAAAAAGTAACGTGGGATTGACAAAATTGATGATTTGTGGTATAATCTAGCTACATAAATTGAAGGGGGTATCTATGGGTTATTATAAGAAAATAGAAGGTAAAGATATATATTTAGCATCTATTAATTTAGATGATGCAGAACAATATATGGGATGGGTGAATGATTCTAATGTTGTTTTTGAAGGCTATAAACGAGAAAAAATAGCGAGTGTAGAAGATGCTCGTAATGAGTTAAATGATATGGCTGTTAAGAATGTATTTGCTGTTGTTGACAAAAATACAAATCAATTTCTTGGTTTAACAGGTTTTGCTAATACGCAGGCTATGAATCAAAGAAGTCATATGTGGATTAAAATGAGTCCAGAAATTGATTATGGGTCTCAAGTTTCTAAAGGAGCACAAGCTACTGATTTGATGTTAGAATATGCTTTTGATATTATGAATTTACATAGTATTGTTGTGGATGTTCCTGCATTTAATAAGCAAGTTTTGGATATTTGTTCTCATTCTCAGTTACAGTTTATGAGTGAGAGAAAGCATGCTTCTCGTATGGGCGATAATTTATACAGTACGATTTCATTTCAATGTACTAAGCCTTTATATGGAACAAAGCATTTTCCTACTCAATTAAGTTTTTCAAATGATGCTCGTTCTATTCAAGATATGGCCGTTGATGAAGCAAATTTACAAAAAGTTTTAAAAGGAAATCGTATAGTTCTTTCTAAATATGCTGGTCAAGAAGAATATATTCCTCGTATGGCTAGTTTCTTAAATGATCCTAGTGTATCTATTCCTCTTGGGGAATATAAGACAAACTGGAATGATTATCGTGCTAAAAAGCAATTGGAATCTGTTGATTATGTAATAGAAAAAGATGGTAATATTATTGGTTATATTAACTTATTTAGAAAAGACTTGTATAATAAGACTGCTGACTTAGAAGTTATGATTGGGGATAGAAGTGAGCAGAATAAAGGATATGGGACAGAAGCAATGCAGTTATTCCTTGATGAGCAATTTAGCAATGGACCTTATAATTCTTTAGTTAGTAATGTATTTGAATTTAATTTACCATCAAAGAAACTACATGAAGCAGTTGGATATCACGAAATAGGAGTTCGACCAGAAGCTTATTATGCTTATGGTAAGCTTAATGATATGCATACTTACGAAATAAATCGTGATTCATATCAAAAAAAGATGTCAAAAAGATAAAAAGATGTTGACAAAACAATAGTTTTCGCATAAACTATTACTAGTCGAGAAAAAAGGAAAGAGATTTATATCCACCTGATTGCAACTAGCGATGGGTCAAAAGCCTAGGAACAAAATTTATTTTTTGTTACGTTTTGGTTTGAAGTGGATATAATTTTATATCCACTTTTCTTTTTCTTGTAATATATGGAGGTGTTAATTATAGCAAATAATAAGGGAAATCAGCCTATTAACGATCAAATTAAGGCTCGCGAAGTATTAGTTATTGGTCCTAATGGGGAACAAGTTGGAGTTAAATCTATTCAAGATGCACTTACTTTGGCTAGTTATGCTAATTTAGATTTAGTTTTAATGAGTCCTAATGCTAATCCACCAGTATGTAAAGTGATGGATTATAACAAATATCGTTATGAAAAACGTAAGAAAGAAAAAGAGGCATTAAAGAGACAAAAAGCTAATATGTCTGAGTTAAAAGAGTATCGTTTATCACCTGTTATTGATGTTGGGGATTTCGAAACTAAGCTTAGAAATGCTACTAAATATCTTGAAAAGGGTGATCGTATTAAGTTAACTGTTCGTTTTAAAGGACGTCAGATGGCTCATACGGAATTAGGTCGAGAAGTTTTAGAACAATTTGCATCTCGCGTTACAGAAATTGCGGATATAGAACAAAGTCCCAAATTAGACGGTAGAACCATGACTATGTTATTGGTTCCAAAGAAAAATAAATAGTAGGAGGAAAAGTTATGCCAAAAATTAAAACACATAAAGGAACAGCAAAAGTTGTTAAAGCACGTAAGAATGATTATAAAATTGGACGTCCAGGAAGTCGTCATAACACTGGAGCAAAATCTACAAGTGTTAATAGAAAGAATAGAAAAGGATCTAACTTAAGTAAAGCAGATCAAAACAGATTAAAGAATATCATTTAATTTTATGTAATAATTTGAAGGAGGAAGAAACATGGCAAGAGTAAAGAATGGAGCAGTTACAAAAGCTCGTCATAAAAAAGTATTAAAACAAGCTAAAGGTTACTTTGGTAGTAAACATAGACTTTATAAGTCAGCAAAAGAACAATTAATGCATTCTGGACAATATGC